>NZ_JBFAYB010000030.1:0-82519 GCF_040681075.1 Streptomyces sp. NPDC051907
GACGTTCATGCCGCGCCGGCGGAAGACGTCCTCGAGGACGGCGGCGGCGTCCGGGTCCTCGCCGGGCAGCACGCGGTCGCGGGAGGAGACGAGGGCGCCGTCCCGTCGACCACCTCGGCCCCGGCGCCAGGACGTCCGGCGAGATGGTCCAGGATCACGAGCAGCCGGGTGCCGGCCGCCCCGAGCCCCGTCATCAGCGTGTGCAGGGCGGGCAGCAAGGCCTGGGTCAGATACGTGAGCGCCCCGAGCAGCGCCCCGGCCGTGGTCCCCCGGTCGAGCAGCCACGGCGCCGCGGCGAGGAGGAGGACGATCGGCAGCTGCGCGGACAGCGCGAGCGCGAGCGTGCGCACGGCGGCCCACCGGGCGAGCGACCGAGCGGCCCGGGTCTGGGCGTCGATCAGCTTCCCGGCCGCCTCGGCCGTCCGCTCCTCCGCGCCGCACGCCACGATGTCCCGCAGCCCCGGCGCGATGTCGCCGAACCGCTGGGCGAGTTCCTCGTCCGTACGCAGGAACTCCCGCTGCCGCGCGGCCATCGGCCCCAGCGCGGCGGCGAACAGCAGCAGACCGGCGGCCAGCGGCGGCAGCACGACCAGCAGCAGCGCGGGCGCGAGGGCCGCGAGACCCAGCAGGGCTCCCGCACAGGTGAAGACGAACGAGCGCAGGACGAGGACCAGTCCGGCGAAACCGTCCCGCGCCGCCTCCGTCTGGTGCGTCAGCCGGGACACCGCCGTACGGTCGTGCCCCGCGCCCGCGCCCGACACCGCCTCGCGCAGGGCGTCGGTCACGACCCGGCGCACCAGGCCGTCCCGCAGCGGTTCGACGAGGTCGGCGAGCCGTCGGAACATCCGCCCGGTGGCCAGCCCGCCCGCGACGACCGCCACCGCGGCGACCGCCAGCCAGATCAGGCCCACCCCGGGCCGCCCGGCGAGGAAGCCGCGGTCCAGGGCCTGGGCGACGCTGTAGCCGCCGAGGAAGGTCTGACCGGACTCCAGCAGCGACCAGCCGCCGAGGCCCAGCAGCGCGCGGCGGCGCGGCGCGAGGAACGGGCCCGCCCGGGACAGCACCCGGCGCAGCGCCCCGCGTCGGCGGCTCGCGCCCGGGCGCGGCTCCCGGACGGCGCCGGACGCCGCACCGGAAGCCGCCGGAAGCACGGCCGCGCGCTCCTGCTCCTGTGTACGCTCCCCGGCCCTCAACGTGCCCTGCCCCGAGGATCGTCGCCGCCTTCGTGACCGACGCCGAGACCGTCTCCGTGACCGTCGCTACCGCCACCGCCACCGCCGTGACCTTCGCCCGGCTCCGTGGCGAACACAGCGCGGTACTCCGGCAGCGCCCACAGCTCGGCATGCGGCCCCACCGCCCGGATCCGGCCGGCGTCGAGCCAGGCCACCAGATCCGCGCGGGCCGCCGACGACGCCCGGTGGGCGATGACCAGCCGGGTACCGGGCCGGACGTCGTGCAGCAGGGCCCGTACGACCTGGCGCTCGGTCACGCTGTCCAGGCTGGACGTCGCGTCGTCCAGCACCAGCAGCCGTCCGGCGTGGGCGAACGCCCTTGCCAGACCGAGGCGTTGGGCCTCTCCACCGGACAGCGGGGCGTCGCGGAGCGCGGTGGCGTAGCCGTCGGGCAGCCGACGGATGAAAGGGTCTGCGCCCGCCGCCCGCGCGGCCTGCGCCACCTCGGCGCGGGCCGGCTCGTACGGACCGAACGCGAGCGCCTCGCCCACCGTCGCGCCGAACAGCGCGGGCCGCTCGAAGGCGTACCCCACCTCGCGGCGCAGAGCCGACCGCTCGAGCCGGGGCAGCGGTATGCCGTCCAGCAGCACCGTCCCGACGTCAGGATCGGCGAGCCGGCCCGCCAGTTCGGCCAGGACCGTCTTGCCCGCCCCCGACCGGCCGACCACGGCCAGGGTCGCGCCGCCCGGCACGACCAGATCGACGTCGCACAGCACCGGGCGCCCCTCGCGTACTGCCGTGACCTGGCGGAACTCCAGTCGCCCGGGGCCGTCCGCGGGCGGTTCCCCCTTCCCGTACGCCATGGCGGGCGCGGCCTGCACGTCGGCGATACGGCATGCGGCGGCACGGCTGCGTACGAGGGCGGCGAGCTGTCCGACGACCGCGCCGATCCCCGCGGCCAGCGAGGCGTAGCGTACGACGGCCAGCAGCTCGCCCACGCTCAGCTCCCCGGCCGCGAGGCGCAGTCCGCCGACGGCGAGCACGGTGGTCTCCAGCAGCGGCAGCAGGACCGCGCCACGGGCGACGGCCGTGCCGTACACCCCCCACACCTGCCGCCCGCGCAGGTCGAGTTCGGGCAGCGGTGCGAGGACCCGGGAGCGCTCCTGTTCTTGTGTGCCGGCCGCCGAGACGGTTCGCGCTCCGCCGAGCGCCTCCACGAGCCGGGTCGCGATCTCGCCCTGGACGCGCTGGTACCGGGCCACGGCGGTGGAGGTGTCGCGGGTGAACGCCCGCAGCAGCAGCACCAGCACCGGTGCTCCGGCGAGGAAGGCGGCCGCCGTCCAGGGGTCGATCAGCAGCAGCGCCACCAGTGAGCCGAGCGGGAGGAGCAGGGCGGGCGCGGCGGCCGCGACGGTCGCCGGGGCCGCGGCGGCCTCGGCCGCGTTCCCCGTCAGCCGGGTCACCAGGTCGCCGGGGGTGAGGCGGGCGGCCCCGCGGGGCCCGGCCGCGAGGAGGCGCCGCAGGGCACGACGGCGCGTCCAGGCGGCGGAACGCGCCGTGACCGTGCCGGTGAGCAGGGCCGACGAGGTGTCGCACAGCAGGTCCACGGCGATGAGGGCGGCGCACAGGACGAGCCAGGTCCCGGCGTGCGGGGATCCGTCGAGCACCAGGTCGAGCGTGCGGCCCAGCACCGCGGGCAGCGCGATCGCGGCCCCCGCCGACACGAGGCCGGCCACGACGATGGCGATGACCCGTGCGGCGGAGGCCCGGGCGGCGCCGTAGAGCAACGCGCGGGCGGCGGCTCGTGTGTCGTCGGAGGCGGTGGCGCCTTCCTCGCGGGCCCCGGTTTCGCGGAGGGCCTCGTGGCCCGGGGCGTGGTCGGGGTCGTGCGACGCGGTGGCGGTGGTGGCGGCGGACTGACGGTTCCTCATGGATCGTTCCCCGTCGTACGAGAGGCCCACCGGTCCCGGGCGGATGACCGCCTGGGACTGGTGGGCCGGGTCACCGCCGCGCGGAGCGGACTCCGCGCGGCGACCGATGCCGGTCTGCCGAGGCCCGGTTGTACCGATGTCGGTTCGACCGAAGCCGGTTCGACCGATATCGGTCTACCAAGGCCTGTTCGACCGAGGCCGGTTCGACCTGAGCGGTTCGACCAGGGTCAGTTACAGGTCGTGACGCTCAGGCTGCTGTCGCCGCAGAGCAGCAGGCTCGCGCGGCTGCCGCCGCCGCCGAACTCCTCCGTGAGCTCGTCCTTGGGGGTCTCCATCGTCTGCAGGTCGAGAAGCGTCATGGTCGTTTCCTTTCATCGGGGACGGAACGTACGGTCTTGCCATGACCCCTGACACATGATCAGAGGCCAGCTCTGGGGGCCGCGTCAGCGGCCGGATGGTGGCGGGGGCAGGAACGGCAGCCGCACCGGCGCGTCGTGGAGCGCCGCGCCCAGCGCCAGCAGGCATCCGGCGGTGCCGGTCGCGAGGTCCATGGACAGCCGCATCATCTGCTCGCCGGGGAAGGCCAGATGCCCCTCGTACGGAAGGGCGTGCCAGGCCAGGACGCCGATCTGCCGGGCGAGGTCGGCCGCCGCGGTGCCGGGACCGGTCGCCTGCGTCCGGCTCAGATGGAGCACCATCCCGGCGGCGCCCCGGAACAGACCGGGCTGGGCGTAGAACTTGGCCTGCGCCGCCTGCACGATCTCGCTCCGCGCAAGGGTGAACCGCTCGTCGTCGCCGTACGCGAGCCAGTCGTCCAGCACCATGCCGATGCCGACGCTGCCGGCGCCGAGGTACGGCATCGTGCGCCAGCCCTCGTCCACCTGGAGCGCGCCGCCCGCACCCCGGACACAGCGGTCGAGGTCGCGGCGCAGGGCGTCGGCGGCGAGGTCGAGCAGGCGCGTGTCGCCGGTACGTTCGTACAGCCGCAACTGCAGCAGGGCCGCGCCGCTCCCCCCGTACAGCAGTCCGGCGCGCCCGGCCGCCTTGCCGGTGGCGGCGGCGGTCTTCTCGGCTGCCAGGCGGCCGCAGCGCAGGGCCGCCCGGTGCAGGGAGTCGTCGCCCGTGGACGCCCCCAGCGCGTCGAGGGCGAGTCCGATGCCGGCGAGGCCGCTGTGCAGATCCGGCGCCATGCCGGACCAGTCCTGGGCCCGGACGACCTCGATGAGTTCGAGGGCCTGGGCGGTGTGTCCGAGCCGGTCCAGCGTCCAGGCGATGCCGGCGAGGCCGTCGTAGAAGCCGAGCGGAGTGCCCGGGGCCGGCGTGCGCACGGCGCGCAGCAGCCAGTCCTCCGCCTCGGGCCATCGGCCGCAGCCGGTCTCGGCGAGGGCGTGGAGCACTCCCGCCGCTCCGTACGCGAAGCAGGCGCCGCCCGCCGGGGCCGCGAACTGGGCGACGTCTCCGGGGAAGCAGCGGTCGTCGCGTCCGAAGGTCGCCGACGCGCGGATCGCCGCGGCCATCGAGTCGCGGCTGTGCGGCCAGTCCCCCGGCTCGACGGGCAGATAGCCGCTCTGGCCCAGGTCGTACGGCGTGAGGGCCGGGTCCGGGGCCTGCCGCTCAGGGGACGAGCCCGAGGCGCGCCGCCCGAGAGACGCCTTGCCGGACGCCCCGCCGGACACCCCGCCGGACGGGTCCGAGGCGCCCCGCCCGGGCGACGCCGAGACGGCCGGGCCCCCACGGGTGATCTCCGCCACCGCCTCGTCGAGGAACGCCCGGTCCACCGGGAAGTTGGCCGCCACGATCTCCGCCAGATGAGCCGCCTTGCCTCGATCCACCGCCAACAGGCTGGTCAGCGGCAGGAACAGGGCGATCCGCAGGCAGGCGAGCGCGTACCGGTCGACGTCCTTGCCCCGCCGGTCGGCCGGCGCCACGAAGCCGGGGTTGGCGATGACCTGCCGGCGCTCCTCGTCGACGGCGGCCGCGGCCTCGAAGTCGAGCAGCACCACCGACGACTCGTCCTCGGAGACCATGATGTTGAACAGATGCAGGTCGTTGAAGGCCACGCCGTGGGCGTGCACCGCCTCGACCGCCTCCGTCACCAGACCGTGGATCTGCAGCGCCCAGGCGGTGTACTCGGCCAGCGCCTCGGGAGACGGGTCCTGTTCGATCAGCGGGTGTCTGCGGGCGAAGAAGCTGTTGAGCGGACGCCCTTCGACGAATTCCAGCACCAGGAAGCGATGGTCGCCCAGGCTGAACCAGTCCAGCGCCTCCGGCGTACAGGCGAGCCCGGACAGCCGTTCCAGCGCGGCCTTCTCGCGCTCCAGCCTGGTCACCGCGTCCGCGCCGTCGGCGGCGAGACCCGCGTGCTGCCGCGCCTCCTTGAGGACGACTTTGCGGCCCGTGCGCTCGTCGCGGCCGACGTAGACGCCCCCGCCGTTGGAGAAGTGCAGGGCGCGTTCGATGGTGTACGGGATGCCGGTGGTCGTGGTCGCGGACCGGGCGGCCAGATGCGGCTCGAGGAAGTCGGGCAGGGTCACCCACGGCGGCAGGTGGAAGGCGGGCTCCCTGCGGTCCGGTACGAGCCGGCCGTCGGCGTCCTCGACCGCGGGCCGTAACTCCCCCTCGTCGTCCAGACAGTGCCGCTCGGTGAAGCTGCCGTAGCGCACGTACACCGGCCCGCTGCCCCAGCGCAGGTCGCTGAGGATGTACGGGCCCGGCTCCCCGGCGAGAAGCGCGTCGAGGTCCTCGGCGATGCCGCGGCACTGCGCGTCGTCCGCGGGATAGACCGTGATGAACTTGCCGCTGCCGGCGCGGTCGGCGTACTTGGCGTTGCGCGTGTGCAGCAGATAACGGCTCGGCATGAACTTGAAGGCGATGTCCCTGGGGACGCAGTAGTCCCAGACCTGGGCGAGGACCTTCTCGGCGTTGTCGAGGCAGGCGGAGACATGGATCTTCCAGCCCTGCGACGGGAGTTCGGCGTCGAGGGGCCGAAAGGCGAGCCAGTCGCCCGACTGGTGCCGCTGCCAGCCCGCGGGCGCCTCGCGCCGTGCCGCCTCATACGGCCGCCCGAGGCCGCCGGCGTCCGCGGTGAGCCGGTGCGGGGCGTCGTAGAACTGTCGGTCTGCGTCGCAGAAGACCGCGTAGCCCTTGTTCATCTCGCTCCTTCGGCCCGGTTGACGGCCCTGAGGCTGTCACGCGGCGAAGGGGGCTCGACAGTCGCAGTTGTAACGAAGGGCCCGTGAGGAACGCACGAGTAGCTTCCGGGGAGGGACGGGGACCGAGGTACGCCGTGACACAGCGGAACACCGGCGGTACGGGAGTCGGGCCGCACGCCGTCCTGCTGCATACGCCGATTCGATACGCCGATGGGATACGCCGATGCGCCGCCATGTCAGGCGTGATGGGGCGCGCCCTGTGTATCCGCTGTATCCGCGCGGCCCTGCTCCATCATGAGGCGCAGCCGGTGCAGTCCCCGGCGGGCGTGGCTCTTGACCGTGCCGAGGGGCAGGCCAGTGCACTCGGCGATCTGGACGTGGGTGAGATCCTCGTAGAACGCCATGCAGAGCACCTCCCGTTGCCGCTGGGGAAGTCGCAGGAGCTCGTCGACGACGAGCACGCGCTCGACCGCCGCCTCCGGGCTTGCGCTGGCGCCCTCGTGCGGGGCCGATGTCGCGGCGGTGCGGGCGGCCGCCTCGGCGAGCCGGATGCGCCGCGTCCTGGCGGCGAGCGCGTCGACGATCTTTCGGCGCGTGATGCCGACGAGCCAGGCGCCCAGCGGTCCGCGCTCCGGATGGAAACCGGCTCGCCCGCGCCAGGCGGCGATGAAGACCTGCTGTGTGACGTCCTCGGCTTCCTGGGCGTCGCCGAGCGAGCGGCTGGCCATGGTGTGCACGAGGGGGCTCCAACGCCGGTAGACGGTGGCGAAGGCGCTCTCGTCCGCCGCGCGGAAGCCGCAGGCGAGCTGCTCCTCGCCCGGTGTGTTCTCGGCCGGGGACCGCAGTTGGTCGGCCGGTCGTGCGATCGCGGTCATCGTCCCGTTCCTCCCGCCGAAGCCGGATGTCCGAGAGGTGTCGACAGGAGCTGATCGGCCCGCCTCCCGGGCTGTGACCAGTCTTGGACGCATAAACGACGCATATCAACATGCATCGGTTGTGCGTCGTATGCTGCTGATGTGGCTTCTCCCGACGAGCAGGGGCTCGGATGGCAAGGCGGTCTGACGACCGGCGAGGTCGCCAGACGCCTCGGCGTCGCTCCCACCACGGTCAGGTCGTGGGACCGGCGCTATGGAGTCGGTCCGGACGTGCACACCGGCGGCAAGCACCGGCGCTGGACGGCCGCCGACGTCGCCCGGCTCGAGCGGATGTGCGCGCTGACGGCGACGGGCCTGCCGCCCGCGGAGGCGGCCAGACTCGCTCGCCATGAGGGGCGCCCGGCGGTCGACGCCGCATCCGGTCTCCCCGCTCCTCCTCGGCCGTCGCGTGGCGGTGCGAGTCGTCCCGCCCGGACCGGTCTCCAGATGGGCGGCGCCCGCCAGGAGTCGAAGGGACTGGCCCGGGCCGCCCTCCGGCTGGACGCCGCCGCCCTCGACGCGCTGCTCGACTCGGTGATCGCCGACTACGGGCTGGTGGCGGCGTGGCACGAGGTGATCATGCCGACGCTGCAGGCCGTCGGCCGCAAATGGGAGACCTCCGGAGAGAAGTACATCGAGGTCGAGCACTTTCTGTCCTGGCACATCGCCGTCGCCCTGCGCCGCTGCGTGCGCCCGGCCGACGGAGAGCGGTCCGGACCCACGAGCCTGCTGGCCTGTGTGCCCGGCGAGAACCACACCCTGCCGCTGGAGGCTCTCGCGGCCACGCTGGGCGAGCGCGGTCTTCCGGTTCGTATGTTCGGCGCGGCCCTGCCCGGCGAGGCGCTCGTCGAGGCGGTTCGCAGGACCGGGCCGGCCGCCATCTGCCTGTGGGCGCAGTCCCGGACGACCGCCAGCCGGCCGCTCGCCCAGCATCTGGCGGCCATGGAATGGGGTATCCGGGGCGCCCGCCGGCATCCGGTCGTGCTGACGCTCGGCCCAGGGTGGACCGGGCAGACGGCGCACGGTCTGCTGCGTCCGCTGACGCTCGCCGACGCGCTGGCGGCCCTGGAGTCGATCGCGGCCGGATGAGGCCCAGGGCCTTTCCTGTCCCGTCTGCAGGAGGCCCAGCCCCGGCCCGGGCCCGGGCCGGGCCGGATGGGGACCAGCCCGGCCCGTCTCGTCCGGATGCGGACCAGCCCGTCCCGACGAGGACCGGCCCGGCCCATCGCCTCCCCATGAGGCCCAGTCCGTTCACCACCTGATGGGACACGTCGGCAGGGCTCCTGGCATCGGTGTCCCGATCGTGGTCGCCTTGACCCCGGGCAGGATCGAACGACCCAATGGACCCGCAGGAGCTGGACGATGGCAGATCAGCAGCATCGACGCAGTGACGCCATCGTCGTCGGCGCGGGCCTGGCGGGCATCGCCTGCGCACGCGACCTCAGCCGGGCCGGGCTGCTCGTCGAGCTGATCGAGGCGTCCGACGGCGTCGGCGGCCGGATGCGCACCGACCGCAGGGACGGGTTCCTCCTGGACCGCGGCTTCCAGGTCTTCAACACCGCCTACCCGCAGGTCAAGAAGCGCCTGAACCTGCGCGACCTGCGCCTGCGCCCGTTCACCGCTGGTTTCGTCGCCCAGACGCCCTCGGGGCGGGTACGGATCGCCGACCCCACCCGACACCCGGCGGACGCCGCGAACCTGCTGCCCGGACGGGTGCTCGGAGGCCGCGACCTCGCCGCGCTCGCCGTCCTCACCGCGCGCGACGCCCTGCTGCCCGCCGACATCGTCAAACGCGCGTCCGACCGGAGTGCCTCGGCGGCGCTCGATCGCGCCGGCGTCTCGCCGCGGACGGTCGACGACCTGCTGAGGCCGTTCCTGTCCGGAGTGTTCCTCGAGACCGACCTCGAAACCTCCGCCCGCTTTCTGCATCTGATCTGGCGCAGCATGGCCCGCGGCAGCCTCTGTCTGCCGGCGGAGGGCATCGGCGCCGTGCCGGCCCAGCTCGCCGCCGGTCTGCCGGACGGCACGCTCCGCCTCAACGCGCCCGTCGCCGCGGTCACCGACTCCGGCGTGCTCCTGAAAGACGGCGGCGAACGACCGGCCGACAGGGTCGTCGTCGCGACGGACGCCGCCACGGCCGCGCGCCTGCTGCCCGGCCTGCCGGTACCGCAGAGCCGCACGGTGACCACCTACTACCACGCGGCCGGCGCCTCGCCGATGGACGAGCCGACCCTTGTGGTGGACAGCACCCTGACCGTGCTGAACACCTGTGTCCTCAGCGAGGTCACGCCTGCCTACGCCCCGCCCGGGACCGCTCTGGTGTCGACCTCCGTGCTGGGCGGCGACCCGCCGGCGAGGGAGGGTGTCGTACGGGGCCGTCTGGCCGAGCTGTACGGGACCGACACGAGCGCCTGGACGCTGGTCGCCGCCTACACCGTCGAGGGCGCACTGCCCGTGATGCGACCGCCGTGGCCGCTGAGCCGTACGACTCGCTTCGCAGCCGGGCGGTATGTCTGCGGCGATCACCGGGCGACGGGGTCGGTGCAAGGCGCCCTGGCGTCGGGTGCGCGTGCCGCGCGGGAGGTGCTGGCCGATCTGTCACGTCGGTGACCGCGCGGATTCCGCGCCCGGTGCATCCGTACGAGCGCGACCGGCCGAAGTAGGGACGCCAACAGGATCGGAGCACGGAGTGGGGCGTGAGACTCAACGGCGCGCGGGTCCTGGTCACCGGTGCCACAGGCGGCGCGGTCGACTCGGCCGTGGGCGCGGATTCAGCGGGCGGGGAGCACGTCTCGTGCGCGCGGGCCAGGGCCAGGGCCAGGGCCAGGAGAGCCTCGCCCGGACCGCCGAGGCGCTGGACGGCACCTCTACGACGGCCGCGCTCGACGCGCATGACGCAGACTCATGCGCCCGCACGGTGGAGACGGCGAGGCAGACGCCAGGCGGCCTGGACGCCGTGGTGACGGCCCTCGTCTCCGCGGCTGTCGGCGCCGAACGCCCGACGACGGTGAGCGCACTCGCGCCGGGCGCCGCATTTCACGCCTTCGGCGTGGGCGGAACGTTCGCCGCCGTCACCGGTGCGATGGTGGCACGCCCACAGCCGGGCATGGCCGGCTACCGCGCCTCCCCGTCCGCTCCCGACCCGTCCGCTCTCGGCGCCTGCCTCGATGCCGTGTGCCGTGAAGTACCCGCCCACGTCCCTGTGCTGGAGATCCGCCTGGGGCATCTGGAGACCGGTGCCCAGCGTGTGCTCGCCGCACCCCACACGACCCCGTTCGCCGGACCACGGGGCCGGTGAGCTGGCGCGTGGCCAGGAGCATCGGACAAGGCGGCGTGGTCATCGTCGGCGGCGGGGCGGCCGGACTGTGCCTGGCGCACCGGCTCGCCGCGACCGGCGCCACCGACGTGACCTTGGTGGAGGCGCCCGACGGACCGCTGCGACCGGCGGAGCGCACCTGGTGCTACTGGGACGACGTGCCCGGCGAGTTCGAGGAGGCGGTCGTCGCGTCCTGGGCGAGGCTGCGCGTCACCGCGGCGGACGGCGCGGCCACCGCCGCCGAGCCCGCGCCCTTGCGCTACCGCATGCTGCGGTCCGCCCCCTTCGAGGAACTGGTCCGCTCCCGGCTGGCGCGATGCCCCGCCGTGCGGATCGTCCGCGCCACGGCCCACGCGGTACGCGACGTGCCCGACGGAGCCGAGCTGTCCTGCACCACGGCCGACGGGCAGGGGCTCGTCCTGCGCGGACGCCTCGTCTTCGACTCACGCCCTCTGCGCGCCCTGCCCCCGGCGCGCACTGTCCTGCTCCAGCACTTCCGCGGCTGGTTCGTGCGCACCGCGTCCCCGCGCTTCGATCCTGCGGTCGCGGACCTGATGGACTTCCGCGTCCCGCAGCCGCCCGAAGGGCTCGCCTTCGGCTACGTCCTGCCCCTGGCGCCCGACCATGCCCTGGTCGAGTACACCGAGTTCTCCAAGGCCCCGCTGACGACCGCGGCGTACGAGACGGCTCTGCGGCAGTACGCCCACGACGTACTGCGACTGGGCACGCTCACCGTCGAGTCCGCCGAGCAGGGCGTCATCCCGATGACCGACGCCCGCTTTCCGCGCAGGGTCGGCAGGGCGGTCTTCCGGATCGGCGCCGCCGGAGGCGCCACCCGGCCCGCCACCGGCTACACCTTCGCCGCCATCGAGAGGCAGAGCCGTGCGATCGCCGCCGCGCTGGGCGACGGGAGCGACATCGTGCCGCGGCCGCACAGCCGTCGGGCGCTGGCCATGGACGCGGTTGTGCTGCGGGCGCTCGACACCGGACGGATCGACGGGCCCCGGTTCTTCGCCGACCTCTTCAGCCGCGTCCCGATGGAGCGGCTGCTGCGCTTCCTCGACGGCCGCACCACACCGTGGGAGGAGTTCGGCATCGGCCTGCGCACCCCCGTCGGCCCGATGCTGCGCACCGCGGCCGAGCTGCCGTTCCTGCCCCGCCGCCCCGCCGCGGCGGCGGCATCGCCATCCGAGCCGAGGAGAGCCGCTGATGACGCTCCTGCGGGACCATGACCTCGCGCGGGCCTTCGACCACGCGTCCCACACCTACGACCGTCTCACCGCGGTCAATCCCGGCTACCGGGCCGACCTGCTGCGCTCGGCGCGCCGGCTCCGCCTGCCGCACGGGGGCGCCGGGCTGCACCTGCTGGACCTGGGCTGCGGCACGGGCGCCTCCACCCGGGCTCTGCTGAAAGCCGCACCGCACGCCCGCATCACCGCCGTCGACGCGTCGGAGGGGATGCTGGAACGCGCGCTGGCCAAGCGCTGGCCGGGCGACGTGCGCTTTCTGCACCTCACTGCCGAGGAACTGGCCACAGCGGCGGGCGACGAGCCCTACGACGCTGTCTTCGCCGCGTACCTCCTGCGCAACGTCTCCGACCCGGACCGTGTGCTCGCCGCCGTGCGTGCGCGCCTGTGTCCCGGCGGGCGCCTGGCCGTTCACGAGTACAGCCTCAGCGGCGCCCTCGGCCATCGGGCCCTGTGGAACGCGGTGTGCCGAGGCGTGATCATCCCGGCGGGCGCCCTGACCGGCGACCGCGACCTGTACCGCCATCTGTGGCGCAGCGTGCTGACGTTCGACACCGCGCCCGTCTTCGCGTCCAGGCTCGCCCGGGCCGGCTTCGACAACGTCCGTACGATCCCGGTGGCGGGATGGCAGACCGGCATCGTCCACACCTTCCTCGCCCAGAACGGCTCCCCGTCCGCGCAGGCGGCCGCCTCATGAAGGCGCGCCCGTCGGCCGGCGCCGCGGCCCGCCGCGGCCGGGACCGCAAGGCGGAGAGGATCATGCCCGCGCCGGGACGCGGCCGCTTCACCGGCGACGCGCCCAGCGCCGCCGTGATCGGCGGCGGCATCGCCGGTCTCGCCGCGGCCACCGCACTCGCCGAGCGCGGTGTGCGCGTCACGCTCTACGAGCGGGAGGCGACGCTCGGCGGCCGCCTCGCCGGATGGCGCACACGCCTCGCCGACGGCTCCGAAGCCACCATGAGCCGCGGCTTCCACGCGTTCTTCCGCCAGTACTACAACCTGCGCGGCCTGCTGCGACGCGCCGACCCCACGCTGTCCGCGCTCACACCGCTGCCCGACTACCCGCTGCGGCACAGCAGCGGATTGACCGACAGCTTCGCCCATGTGCCCCGCACACCGCCCTGGAGCGCGCTCGGCTTCGTCGCCCTGAGCCCGACGTTCGGATGGCGCGACCTGGCCGCCATGGACGCGCGCGCGGCGCTGCCCCTGCTCGACGTACGGGTTCCCACGGTCTACGAACGCTTCGACGCGGTCAGCGCGAACGACCTCCTGGCACGCATCCGGTTTCCCGAGGCCGCCCATCACCTGGCGTTCGAAGTCTTCTCCCGCAGCTTCTTCGCCGATCCGCGCGAGCTGTCCGCCGCCGAACTGCTGCTGATGTTCCACATCTACTTCCTCGGCTCGTCCGAGGGCCTCCTCTTCGACGTCCCCCGCGAGCCCTTCCCGCAGGCCCTTTGGCAGCCGCTCGACGGCTATCTGGAGCGGCTCGGCGTCGACGTCCGCACCGGCACGCCCGTCCACGGCGTCTGCCCGGTCGCCGGCGAGGACCTCGTGGTGGAGACCGACACGACGGCCGACCGCCATCAGGCGGCGGTCCTCGCCCTCGACGTGCCGGGCCTTCGCCGGCTCGTGGACGCCTCGCCCGGTCTGGGCGACGCCGTCTGGCGCGACGACGTCGCCGCCCTGCGCACCACACCGCCGTTCCTCGTCTCCCGGCTCTGGCTCGACCGCCCCGTACGAGAAGATCGCGCCGGGTTCCTCGGCACCAGTGGCTACGGAGACCTGGACAACGTCAGCGTCCTCGACCGCTGGGAGGGCGAGGCGGCCCGCTGGGCGGCGCGCACCGGCGGCTCGACGGTGGAGCTGCACGCCTACGCCGTCGACCCCGCCGCCGAGCCGAAGAAGGTCCAGGAACGGCTGATCGCCCAGCTCCACGCGGTGTACCCGGAGACACGCGACGCCCGGATCGTCGACGCACGCCACGAGTGGCGCGCCGACTGCCCGCTGTTCTCCCTCGGCGGCTACGGCCGCCGGCCGACCGTGCGCACCCCGCATCCGCGCGTGATGGTCGCGGGCGATCTGGTGCGCACGGGCCTGCCGGTCGCCTTGATGGAGCGCGCGGCGACCTCGGGCTTCCTGGCGGCCAACAACCTGCTCGCCGCCTGGGACACCCGTGGGCAGGTGCTGTGGACCGTGCCGCGGGCCGGCCGCTCCCGGGTCCTGCGGGCCCTCGCCGCCGTCGCCGCACGCCACTGACCGCGCGCATATCCCGAGGAGGCCCTCAGCCCGGGAAGCGGCCCGTGCTGCGCAGCCGCCAGCGGCGCTCGGCGTAGGCGAGATCGTCGCGCCACAGCCGGCCGGCCGTCCGTCGCATCAGCGGGCGCAGCAGCGGGGCGGCGGCGCGCGCCAGGGCGAATCCCCGCCGGTCCGAAGCGGCGACGACCGCCTCGATGACCGCGGTGCGCGGATGCGCGGCGCCTCTGGGCGTCAGCGGGGTGGCATGCGTCTCCACGATCGAGGAGGCGCCTTCGCCCTCGGTGATGTGCATGACGACCGTACGGGGTTCGGGAGCGGTGAACTCGGCCCGTACGGGCACCACCAGTCGGCCGCCGACCCGGAACGAGACGTCGACGGCGAAGGCGTCGTCGCTCTCGTCCCGTGGTGTCCCCACCACTCGCAGATCGACGAACGCGTACGGATGGAACCAGGAGCCGTGCCATGGGTCGAGCCGGTTGGCGACCACGTCCTGCGGCTCGCACCGCCCGACCGCGGCGAAGACGGCGTCCACAGCGCTGCCCGGCGCCGGACGGTCCGGCAGCACCGGGCGCCGCAGCGGCTCTTCGCGGCCGACCTCGTCCAGCCGGACCCACACCAGGACCCCGTCGTCGTGGGCGGGGTACGGGTCCCATCCGGCGAACGCGCCGCCGTCCAGGGCCAGACCGTGCCAGTGGCACACGAGGGCGCCGCACACCACCCTGCTGTCGCGCAGCGGGGCTCCCAGGTGGGGGCAGGCGCCCGGGCCGGCCCGTACCTCGCCGACGTCCGTCCGCCACCACACCACCTCCACTCCGCCCACCGTCGTGCCGCAGGGGCGGCCGTCGGCGACGACGTCCCGGGAGGCGCCGACGACGAACCAGTTGCCCGAGGGCCGTGCCTGAGCGCGTTTGAGCGCCTCGGCGATCAGAGCGGGCTGCGCCTCGCGCCAGGTCGGGCTCTGCGCCGCCCATCCCGGCCCCCGGCGCATCCGCAGCGGCGACGTCCAGCGTGACTCGCGCTTCATCGGTTCGGCGCCTCCTCGCCGGCCGCCACCGCGTGCCGCGCCGGCGGCGGGCTCGGTGCGCGGGTGCGGACACGGGCGCCCAGGATGTGTGCGAGTCCGGCCGCTGCCACGACCGCCCGTCGTCGCCGCGGCACGGCCGCGCGGCGGTGCAGGACGGCGTAGTCGTCGTCGGCGATCGCGTCGAGGATGCCGCCGTAGAGCGTGCGGGCCGTGCGGATGCAGGGCCGCACCCGGGGGTCGAGCATGGCGATGCCCGGCTCCGCCTCCCGGTAGACGGCCCTGGTCATCGCCTCGGCGGCGACGAGGGCGGCGCGGATGCGCGCGTCGCGCCGGCCGCTGCGGCGACTCCACTCGAGCAGCGGCCGGTCCACGCCGTGCGCGGCGAGCAGGTCCGCCGGCAGATAGACCCGACCGCGGTCCAGGTCCTCGCCGACGTCGCGCAGAAAGTTGGTCAGCTGGAACGCGACCCCGAGGGCCGCCGCATGCGGGGCCGCCTCCTCGCGGGCCACGACCGTCCCGAGCACAGGCAGCATCTGAAGCCCGATCACCGCGGCCGAGCCGTGCATATAGGCGCGCAGATCCTCGTACGTCGGATAGTCGCAGACGCTCAGATCGCTGCGCATCGAGGCCATGAAGTCGGCGAAGAGCCGCGGGTCGATGGCGTAGCGCTCGGCGGTGTCCGCCACGGCCTGGACCACCTTCTCGTCGCCGCGGCCCGTGCGCAGGCCATTCGCGAGGTCGCTCTCCAGCAGCCGCAGCAGGCGGTCGCGCTGCTCGGGCGTCTGGCTCCGGTCGAGGTCGTCGACGATGTCGTCGGCCCATCGTGCGAAGCCGTACAGCGCGTGGACCGCGCAGCGGCGCTCGACGGGCAGCAGACGCGTGGCCAGGAAGTACGTCTTGCCGTGGCGGGAGTTGAGCTGTCGGCAGTGCTGGTACGCGCTGCGCAGCCGAGGGTCGGTGACACCGGCGGCGTCCAGCTCACGACGGGTCATGGCCGGCTGCCTCCCATGGTCGGGGCAGCGCTCGGCGCCCGCTCCAAGGGCTGCCGTGCGCGTGCCGGACGGCGGGCGCCGGTGATGCGGGCGGCGGCCAGCTTGCCGCTGACGAGGACTGTGGGCACCCCGACTCCAGGCGTTGTGCCGCAGCCCGCGAGGACGACGTTGTCGGCCCCGCGCACGAGGTTGCGGGGCCGGAACGGGCCGGTCTGCGCGAAGGTGTGCGAGAGGGAGAACGGCGTGCCCGCCACATGGCCCTGCGACGTCCAGTCGGCGGGCGTCACCAGCGTCTCCTCCTCGATGCTCGCCCCGAGCCCGTGCAAGCCGCGCCGTTCGAGCTCGTCGACGAGACGGTCCCGGTAGCGCGGTCCGAGGTCGTGCCAGGCGCCCGCCGTGGGGCCCGTGGTGGTGTTCGGGCACGGCGCGAGGATGTAGTGCAGATGCCTGCCCGGCGGCGCGAGCTGTGGGTCGTGCGTGGTGGGGCGGGTGATCAGCAGCGACGGATCGCTCATCAGCGCGCCGGTACGAGTCAGTTCGGCGAAGGTGCGCTCCCATGCGTCGCCGAAGGAGATCGTGTGATGCGCGAGCTCCGGCCAGGTGCGGTCCGTGCCGGCGTGCAGGATCACGGCGGACGGCGAATGACGCAGCCCCGCCCATCGCCGGGGCGCGCGCCCCAGCAGACGGTGCGCGACGGGCAGATCGGGCGTCAGGACCACGGCGTCACAGGCGATGCGCTCGCCGGAGGCCGTGTGCACGGCCGTGACACGCCCCGAGGAGCGCTCCAGTTCCGTCACCTCGGCCGACCAGCGAAAACAGGCTCCGGCGTCTTTCGCCGCGTCCGCCATGGCCTGGGGCAGCGCGTGCATGCCGCCGCGGGGGAAGAAGACGCCGGCGACGGTGTCCATGTACGCGATGACGGCGTAGGCGGCGAGTGCTCGCGCGGGCGCCACTCCCGCGTACAGCGACTGGAAGGAGAACACCCTGCGCAGCCGCTCGTCCGAGAGGAACCTCCCGATCTGGGCGTCGAGGCGTCCGAAGCCACCGAGTGCGGCCAGCCGGGCGAGGTCCGGGTGCAGGAGCTGGAAGGGGGAGTCGAAGTTCGTGTCGATGAAGCGCCGCATCTGCGCCCTGTACAGCCGTTCGAGCCAGGACCGCAGCCGGCGGTATCCGGCGGCCTCGGCAGCGCCCGCGAAGCGCCGCACCTCTGCCTCCATGGCCTCGGCGTCGGTGTGGACGTCGACCTGGCTGCCGTCGGCGAACCGGGCCCGGTAGGCCGGATGGAGCTCGATCAGCTCCACGCGCCGGTACAGGCTGTCGCCGACCGCCGCGAACGCCTCGTCGGCCAGGTCCGGCATCGTGAGGACCGTGGGGCCGGTGTCCAGCCGGTAGCCGCCGAGGTCGATCCGGCCGGCCCGGCCGCCGGGTCCGGCGTCCCGTTCGACGACGGTCACCCGACGGCCCGCGCCCAGAAGGTGCAGGGCGGCGGCCAGACCCGACAGCCCGGCCCCTACGACCACGACGTGCTCGGTCGGCCCGGGGACGGTCCTCACGTGCCCTCCCCGCTCCGAGCGGGCGCGGCGCCGACGGCCCGGTCCAGCAGCGCGGCGAACTCTCGTTGGACGTGGTGATCCGCGCCGGTGTCCGCGAAGTGGCGGACGCCGCGTTCCGAGAGCCGGGAGATCTCCTCCTCGACCGCGGCGCGGGCCCCGGTGCGCTCCATGGCGGCGCGCATCAGGGACACCTCGTCGTCCGAGTGCGCGGCGGTGTTCGGCCTGAGCGCCGCGGCGGCCTCTGTGTCGCCGGATTCGGCGGCGAGCCGGACGGCCACGGCGAGGAGATAGGTGAGCTTCCGTGCGCGCAGGTCCTCGTCCGCGGGTTTGCCCGTCGCCGCGGGGTCCCCGAAGGCGCCCAGCAGGTCGTCGCGCAGCTGGAAGGCGAGGCCCGCGCACCGGCCGGCGGACCGCAGCGCCTTCGTTGTGCCGCTGTCGGCGCCGGCCAGGCACGCGCCCAGCGCGAGCGGCCGTTCCACCGTGTAGAGCGCGCTCTTCAGCGTCGCGATGTACAGGGCTTCGTCCTCGGCGGACGAGCCGGTCGCCTGGGCGCGCAGGTCCAGGTACTGTCCGGCGACCATCTCGCCGCGCATGCGCTGCCATTCGCGGTGCAGTCGCGCGCCGTGCGGGGAGCTGAGCGCGGTATCGGTGAGCAGGTCGTCGGCCCAGGCCAGGGCCAGGTCACCGGCGAGGACAGCTGCGGCGGTCGCGTACGGCTCCGCGGATCCGTGCATGTGGGCTGCCCGGTGCGTCGAGGCGAAGTCGGCGTGGACGGTCGGCGCGCCCCTGCGCATCGGCGATCCGTCCATGACGTCGTCGTGTATGAGCGCACAGGCTTGGACGAGTTCGAGGGCCGCGCCGACGCGCAGCGGCGCCCCCGGGTCGCCGCCGGCGCCGGCGGCCCGCCATCCGCACCATACGAACGCGCTCCTCAGGCGCTTGCCGCCCCGCTGTACGAAGTCGGCGACCCGAGCCGCCATCTCCGTGGCGGACAGCGCGTCCACCTCGTGAGCCTCGCGCAGCCGGGCGTCGAGATACTCCGCGAGGACGGCGTCGACGCCCGTGATCGCGTCGTGCGCCGTCCCTGGGACCGTGTCGTGCGCAGTCCCCGGGACCGTGTCGTCCGGCGTCCCCGGGACCGCGTCGTGGCGCGCACGGCCGTCGGCGCCGGCGCGGGTCGCCCGTGTCATGCGGGTACCGAGCATGGAGACTCCTCCGGTCCTGGATCCGTGTATCGGGAGCACTTCGGACGTCGGCCGGTGCCTGGATGCGGTCATACCTGCCCGGTGCGCCCTCGTGTGGGCCGCAGCTCACCCCGATGGCTCACACAGGGCGGTTCAGGGCGGCCCGTCGCCGCGCGCCCGCTCCTGACGGCGGACTCCGTCCAGGTCGGCGAGCCGGTCGAGCCCCCGCACGGCCTGGCGGGTGCGGTGGTTGTGCTCCAGCAGCGCCCGGTGCCGGTCGAGGAAGGCCCAGTACCCGGCGGTATAGGGGCATGCGTGCTCGCCGGTCCGGTCGCCCGGCCGGTAGGGGCAGGGCCCGCACAGGTCGCTCATCCGGTCGATGTAGGCGCCGCCGGAGGTGTAGGGCTTGGTGGTCGTCCGTCCGCCGTCGGCGTACTGGGACATGCCGACGACGTTGGGCGCCATCACCCAGTCGTAGCCGTCTACGAAGCACCGGTGGAACCAGTCCATGACCGCGGCCGGATCCCATCCGCGCTGCAGCGCGTAGCTTCCGAGCACCATCAGCCGGGGAATGTGGTGCGTCCATCCGGTGTCACGCACCTGGGCCAGCACGGTGTGCAGACAGCGCGCCCGTACGTCGTCGGCGTCGAGGTCGCTCCACCAGCCGGGCAGCTCGGCGGTGTGCCGCAGGACGTTGGCGTCGCGGTAGTCCTCGCCGAAGTACCAGTACAGCTGCCACACGTACTCGCGCCACCCGGCGATCTGCCGGACGAAGCCCTCCACGCTGTTCAGCGGCGCCGCCCCGCTCCGCCAGGCCGCTTCCGCCGCCTCCACGCACTCCGCGGGGTCGAGCAGGCCCAGGTTGAGCGACGCCGACAGCAGGCTGTGGCTCATGACCGGGTCGGCGGTCAGCATGGCGTCCTCATAGGGCCCGAACGTGGGCAGCCTGTGCTCGACGAAGCGCTTCAGAGCGGTGCGCGCCTCCGTCCGGGTGGCGGGGAACAGGCGGGGCCCGTCCAGGCCGACGAAGGACACGTCGCCGTCCTTCTCCCACTGGTCCAGGTCGCGGCGGACCTCGTCGTCGATCTCGTCCTCGCGCGGCCGGTAGGGGGCGGGCACGGGCAGCGTGGGCACGTTCCGCGGCGGCGGCAGCCGGTTGTCGTGGTCGTAGTTCCACCGGCCGCCGGCCGGAGCGTCGCCGTCCATCAGCAGGTCGTGTCGCTGCCGCATCCACCGGTAGAAGTCCTCCTGGCGCAGACGCCTGTCTCCGCGGCCGTCCGCCCAGGCCGCGAAGTCGGCCATGGGCGCCAGGAAGCCCCGCGCCGGCCCCATCGCGACCTGGGGAAGGGAGCGGACCAGCCGGACGGCCGCGTGGGAGGTCGGGTGATGAACGGTCACCGGACCGCCGCCCGCCGCGTGTGCCAGGCCCTCCCGGTAGGTGTCCGCCCGCAGATAGACGACCCGGTCGCCGAGTTCGGCCGCCCGGTGCCGCATCGCGGAGAGCACCAGATGCGCCTTGGCGCGGTGGAACCGTCTGCGCCGGAGCACCGACCTCGCCTCGATCATCAGCAGCGGCGCCTCGCGGGTGAGACCGCTGTCCTTCGAGGGGCGCAGGAAGTGGGGACCGAGCTGATCGCCGAACAGCCAGTGCATCGGCCGCCTCAGTCCCGGCCGCGGGCGTGCTTGAACCGTGCCAGGCCGTCGGCGAGGCCGACCAGCTGCTCCGGATAGTCCAGCCCCGCCCGCTCCCGCTCGGGCAGCCGCCACGGCTCATGGATATGGGTCGGGGCGACGTCCTGCAGCTCCGGCACCCAGCGGCGCACATACGCGCCCTGCGGGTCGAAGCGCTTGCCCTGGACCACCGGGTTGAGGACGCGGTGGGGGCGCGTGTCCGTGCCGGTGCCGGCCACCCACTGCCAGTTCAGCTGGTTGTTGACCACGTCCCCGTCGACCAGCAGATCCAGGAAGTGACGCGCGCCGATCCGCCAGTCGACATAGAGGGTCTTGCACAGGAAGCTCGCCACCAGCAGCCGGGCCCGGTTGTGCATCCATCCCTCATGCAGCAGCTGACGCATCGCCGCGTCGACGACGGGGTAGCCGGTACGGCCCTGCTGCCACGCCGTGATCTCCTCCGCGGCCTCGTCCTCGGAGCGCCAGTCGTCCTGTCGTGTGCGGTAGTCGCAGGCCGCCGACTCCGGCCGGGCGGCCATCACCTGGTAGTGGAAGTCGCGCCAGCACAGCTGGCGGACGAACGCCTCCGCCCCCGGGCCGCCGCGTCTGCGGGCCCGCTCCACGACGTCGACGGGCGAGAGCGCCCCGAAGTGCAGATACGGCGACAGTCGAGAGGTCGCGTCGCCGGCCAGATCGTCGTGCCGCGCCTCGTAGGCCTCGAGCCCGCCGCGAGCCCAGCCGGCCAGGCGCCGGCGCCCCTCGCTCTCGCCGCCGGCCGGGACACCGCGGGAGACGTCCGCCCCGCTGTCCCAGCCGGGCAGCGGGTCGCTGTGCACACCGCTGGGAACCGGCACCTGGCGCGGGGCGGCGTCCGGCGTGCGCAGCGGCGCCTCGGACCAGCGGCGGAAGTACGGCGTGAAGACCGCGAAGTGGTCGGAGCCCGCCGGCGTCACGGCGCCCGGCGCCATGGCCGTCACCACGGCGTCGTGCACGACGAGCCGCGCACCGGTCCCGTCCAGGGCCGTGCGCAGCTGCTCCTCGCGCCGGTGCGCGAACCGGGTGACGCCGGCCGACATATGCACCTCATGGGCTCCGCACTGGGCGACGACCACGCCGAGTTCGCGGGCCGCCGGCCCGGTGCGCAGCACCAGCCGGCCGCCGCGCCGGCGCAGCGAGCCGTCCAGGTCGGCGAGGCAGTCGGCCAGGAACGCAAGCCGGTTGGGCGCGTCGAACCCGGCGGCGTGGACGGCCGGGTCGAGTACGAACAGCGGCACCACCTCGTCGGCGGCCCGCAGCGCCGCGCGGAGCGGAGGATGGTCATGCAGACGCAAGTCCGAGGTGAACAGGACGACCGCGACAGTCATGCGCCACTCCGTAAGAGACGGGGACCAGGGGTGATAGGGCTATCGGGAACTACTTCCGCGGTCGGACGGCCCACGGATGCGGTCTTCGGGCGGGTTCTTCGCGCAGGCGCCCGCCCTGTCCCGGTGCGGTCGCGCATCCGCGGAGCAGGGCAGCGAAGAAGTACAGGCGTGCCGCAGCCGTTCGCACTGCGCGGCGCACACGCAGGCCCGTTCCTGGGATGGGCGCCGACACGGCGTGAGAGGAGGGGCAGGGTGACGGTGCACCTCGACGCGGCGGCCTTGGCCGAGATGGCGCTGGCCAACGCGGATCCCGCGCTGTTCGCCGAGGAACTCCTCCACCTGTCCGTCTGCTCCGCGTGCCGCCGCGAACTCCACGCCTTGCGCCGCGTGGTCGAAGCGGCGCGCTCCGCCGAGCCCGGCGATCTGGCCACCGACCCGCCTGAGCGCGTATGGCGATCGATTCAGCAGAGAATCCACAGGTCAGAGCGGTCGCAAGCAAGCCCCGCCCGGCACGGGCCCCCCGCCCCGGCGATCGCCGGTGCGCGACCTGCGCACAGCCGGCGCGGCCCGGGACGACAGCTTGCTCGCGGGCTGGCGGCGCTCGCTCCGATCCTCGGCGCAGCCGCCGTCGGCGCCGCCGTGTGGGCAGGAGTGTCGCGCATGGCCCGGTCGTCGGCCGAGGCCGCGGCTCGATCCGCTCCGCGGACCGCGGTCGTCGAGGCATCCAAGGGCGCCGTTGCGAGCGAAGTGATGGTGTGACGGACAGCAGGACGAGCCTCGTCACCTCCGTACAGCAAAGGTGAAGCTCATGAACACCACCCATCGCCGCAGGAGCGCCGCTCTCGCCGGAGCCGGCGCGCTCCTGGTCCCCCTCGCCTTGACGGCCCTCGCCCCAGCCGCCCACGCCGGACCGGTCGCCGAGCCCTTCGGCCCCGGCTGCGCCTCGCTGCCGACCAGCGGCGAAGGCAGTGCCGAGGGCTTGGCCGACGACCCGGTCGCCACAGCCGCGTCCAACAGTCCCGCACTGTCCACGCTCGTCAGCGCCGTACAGAAGGCCGGGCTGGTCGACACGTTGAACACCGCCGAGGGCATCACCCTGTTCGCGCCGACTGACGACGCGTTCGAGAAGATCCCGAAAGCCGACCTCGACGCGATCCTCAATGACAAGGAGCAGCTGAAGGACCTGCTCGCCTACCACGTGGTCGAGCAGGACGTGACCGTCGGCGAGCTCCCCGACGGCTCCTTCAAGACACTGCAGGGCGGCCAGCTCACCACCTCCGGGTCGGGAGACTCCTTCAAGGTGAACGACTCGGCGTCGATCGTCTGCGGAGACATCCCCACCCAGAACGCGACCGTCTATCTCATCGACGGCGTGCTGACGCCCGAGTCCTGACCCACTCACATCGAGACGGCGCGTGCGCCGGGAGGCGCAGGAGGGTGTGCGCCGGCCCCTGGCGCGGCGGCAACGCGGTCGCGGGCCGGCCGGGCGACGGGGCGTACGATCACCCCGGTCCACGCCTCCCCGACCAGGAGCCCTGCCGGTGACCGCCGTCGTCCCGCCTCCCCGTACTGCCGCTGCCGGGCTGCTGACCCCCCGGCTGCTCACCCGCATCGAGGACGGTGCGCGGCTGCACGCCCTGCTGTGGTCGCCGGGGCCCGGCTGGCGGATGATCAGCAGCGCCGTGCTCGGCGGAGGCATCGGCGAACGGGCCTGGATCCTCAACGCCCAGGTCTCCCACGGCTACCGGCGCACCGACCCGGACCGGCACCTCGCCGTCCTGGCCGGCGACGCCGGCGCGCGGGGACAGGGGGTGGGGCTGATGACGGCCGCCGACGTCTCGCAGCACGCCGTCGCGCACGACGGCGGCGTCGACGCCGTGGTCACCGCGGGCGTCGAGGTACGGGGTTGGGCCGCCTCGCCGGCCCAGGGCACGGCTGCTCCGGCGGAGCCAGGAACGATCAACATCGTCGCCGCCCTCCCCGTGGCGCTGTCCGACGCCGCCTTGGTCAACGCGGTCGCCACGGCCACCGAGGCCAAGGTCCAGGCACTGCTCGACGCCGGCTACGACTGCTCCGGCACGCCCACCGACGCCGTGTGCGTCGCCGCGCCCGCCGCGCGCGCCGACGGGGAGGTCCACGCCTTCGCCGGACCCCGCTCGGTGTGGGGCGCCCGTCTGGCCCGCGCGGTGCACGGCGCCGTCCACCACGCCACGTCGGCGGCCGCACGCGGGTCCCACCGCGCGCCGGCGGCTCCGTAGGGCCTTCGCCGGCTCCGACGAAGGCCGTTGAGAAACGTGTGACTGTTGGGTAGTCGGTTCGTTGTTCTGGTCATGGGGAGGTGTCCGTCGCGCCCGCCCACCGCCCTCCTCTGCCCCGTCGGCCCCACGACTCCCCCGCGACGGCCGTCGGCTGGCGTGTCGGCCGACCTCGCTGGTACGAGAGGGACAGCATGAGTGCACCATCGAGCAACGCAGGGAGTACGGACATGGCGGTGGAGGCCGGTGCGCAGGAGGAGCGTGTCGCGGGACGGGTGTGGACGGTGCGGCTGGACCCCTCGGGCCGTCCCTCCGCCGGCTCGGTCCGGCTCTCCTGCTCCCTCCCCGCCTGCTCCGACCAGCGTTTCCCCAGCGCCGCCGCGGGGCGCAAGGCCGCGGTCGGACACGTCAACATGCATCTGGCCCACGTCCGCGCGGGCGGCGGCCCCCGCGGCGAGGCGTGGTGCGGATGTCGCGCCGCCGACTGCGCGTGGCACACTCCCGCCGCCGGCGCCCCCGCCGCGAGGCGTGCCGGGGCGGGGCCGGCGGCCGGGGCCGCGCGGTGCGGGGGCCCGGTCGTCCTCGCGGTGTACGCGGACCGGGCCGGGCGGCTGTGGCGGATCGCGGAGATGTGCGCACGCTGCGCGGCCTCCATGCCCGGCTGCCGCGTACTGGACACCGCTCGGCCCCCGGCCCGCCCCACCCCCGCCGGAGCCAGGGCGGAGACGGCGGGGAGGCCGGGGGCGGACCAGGAGTCCGCGGGCGCCGCGGCCAGGCAGGGGACGGCGGCGGTGTTCTCCGACGGCCCGGCCCCCTTCTCGCCCCCTGCCGACCCCGCTGCCCCGGCCGCCGAGCCCGCTTCCCCGCCCGCCGGTCCCCTTCCGCTCCCGCGCGCCCGCGCCGGCTCGTCCGGAGCGCCCCGGGCCAAGCGGCGGGGGAAGATCGCGCAGCGGATCGTCCCCCACGATCTGCGGCCCGTCGTCCTGCGCGACGAACTCGTCGAGCTCGGCGACCTGTTCCGCGCCTACCAGCAGCGCCCCGAGCCCGACCTCGCCCTCCTCGCGGAACTGCACGAGCGCAAGGCCCGCGCGTTCGCCCTGTGGGCCGACGTCACCGGCGACGGATCCCTGCGCCACGAGGCGACACGCGCCCAGGCCGCGGTCCAGGCCACCCTGGCCATGCACCACAACCGCGTCGGCCAGCCGGCCGGCGCCGCGGCGAGCGGCGACGAGCCGCTGGTGGAACGGCTGCTGACCCGCAGCCAGGCCGCCCACGCGCGCATCGTGCTGGACTACGTCCAGGCCCACGCCCCGCAGCCCGACGCCGAGACGCGCCTGGCGGTGCTCCTCCTGACCCTGCGGGCCGCGCGCGCCGGCGCCGGGAACATCACCGGACAGGACCTGGCCGGCTGGCTGGCCGGCGACGCCGAGCGGGTGCTCGAGCAGCTGGTCGCCGCCGAATGGCTGCGACTGCCCGGCACCGCCGCCGAAGCCCTCGCCTCCCGGCCCGAGGACCCCACCGCGTTCACCGTTCCCGCGCTGCTGCCCGAGCGGCCCCGCCCGTTCACGTTCGGCAAGACGACCCGCTCCAGGGTCTCCGGCTGGGCCCAGAAGGTCGTGGGCGACCGGAAGATCCGCAAGAAGAAGCTGGGCGCCACCGCCCGGCTCCTGGCCCTGTACACCGCCGCGCACAGCCGCCCCGACGGCCGCCTCGGACACGCCGAGGACGGCGGGCTGCACCTGGGCGCCCTCGCCGCGTTCTGCGCCCTGTCCCCTGATGGAGTCGCCGAGCACGCGGAGAGACTGATCGCCGCCGACTGGCTCACCGAGGCAGAGGCCGACCTCGACGTCGAGGGAGGACGGCTGCGCGGACAGCTCGCCGAGCGGGTCCTGCCGCTCAGCGGACTGCTGTGAGGCGCTTCCCGCAACGAGAGTTCTCCTAGCGGGGCTTGAGGCGGCGCAGGGTGTAGCCGTCGCGGGCCGGGTCCAGTCCCTTGGTGGCCTGTTTGAAGAGGTACTCGGACCGTTCGTAGGAGAGCCGGCGGCGGCCGGTGTCCGGACACAGCTCGGCTTCCCCGGGCGTTCGGCCCGGGCCGGGGCGACGGTCGGAGAGGAACACCGGCCCCCGGGTCCGGTCGGCCAGCAGCCGGGGAAGGAGCCGGGCGGTCTGGGAGCGCCACAGGACCCAGACGCCGCCCGATCGGGCGCGCCGGTCGTCGAGTTCCAGGTCTTCGACGTTCAGCGACAGGACGGCCTTCACTCCGGCTCCCGACTCGTGCAGGAGCCGCCACAGGGTCTCCTCGCGCAGCGGCAGGTCCGGGAGGCGCCAGAGCGCGTCGAGCTGTGCGGGGTCCAGCGGTCGCGCCCGGGGGCGCGTCTCGGCTCGACGGTCGAGGCCCGCCGCGAGGTCGCCCAGGGACGCCCAGGCGCCGAAGGACCGGACGGCCGACCGGTGCCGGTTCCAGGTCGAGGCCGCCGCCTCGCCCCAAGCCGTCGCGAACACCCGCGTCACCTGATCGGCCGTCAGGGACGCCAACGGCAGCTGGTCGCCGAGGGTTCGGCACAGGCGGCCCAGCGTCTGCCCGTAGGAGCGGCTCGTCGCCGCGTCCAGATCGTCCCGGGTCAGGAAGTCGTGTGCGGCCTGCCCGAGTACGAGGCCGGACGGACCGGGGGCGGCGAGCTCGTCCGCGCGCCGCTCGAGGAAGGCGCGCTCGGCGGCGTTCCTGGTGAGGGACGCCGCCCGCCGGAACTCCACTCGCGCCTCGCCCAAACGGTCGAGTCGGGCCAGCAGGTCTCCTCTGACGCTGGGCAGGAGGTGGTAGTCGCGCAGCACGGGATCGGCCACCAGGGAGTCGACCAGTTCGAGCCCTGCCTGCGGCCCGCGCGCCATCCCGACCGCCACGGCGCGGTTCAGTCGTACGACCGGTGTCGGCAGCACCCGTGCCAACGCCTCGTACAGGGCGGCGATCTGGGCCCAGTCGGTGTCCTCGGCCCTCCGTGCCTGCGCGTGGCATACGGCGATGGCCGCCTGGAGCATGTACGGCCCGGGGCGGCCGCCCGACTCCCTGGCTCGCAGCATCGCGGTGAAGCCTCGGCGGATGAGCAACTGGTCCCAGCGCCCCCGGTTCTGCTCGTGCAGGGGGACGGGCTCGCCCGAGGGCCCGGTGCGCGCGGCCGACCGGGACGCCTGGACCTCCATCAGCGCGACCAGCGCGTGGACCTCGGCCTCCTGCGGCGCCAGCTCGGCCAGCAGCCGGCCCAGGCGCAGGGCCTCCAGGCAGAGTCCGGGGCGCATCAGGTCGTCGCCGGAGGTCGCGGAGTACCCCTCGTTGAAGATCAGGTAGATGACCTCGAGGACCGAGGAGAGGCGCTCGGCCAGCCGGTCGCCTTCCGGCAGCTCGAACGGGACGCGTTGTGAGGCCAGCGTCCGCTTGGCGCCCGCTATGCGCTGGACGATCGCCGTCTCCGGGAGGAGGAAGGCGCGTGCTATCTCCCCGGCCGTCAGGCCGCCCAGCAGCCGGAGCGTCAGCGCGGCCCGGGCCGCGGTGGGCAGCACCGGGTGACAGGAGATGAACAACAGCCGCAGGACGTCGTCCTGTTCGGGGTCCTGCCGCTCGTCGGGGCTCTGCTGCTGTCCCAGCTCGTGGGCGAGCTGGCCTTGCTTGCGCTCAAGGCGCTGGGTGCGACGGAGGTGGTCGACGGCGCGCCTCTTGGCCGTGGTGGTCAGCCAGGCGCCGGGGTTGTCCGGGACGCCGGAGACCGGCCACTGTTCGAGCGCTGCGACGAGGGCGTCCTGGGCCAGCTCCTCGGCGAGGCCGACGTCGCGCACCATGCGCGTGAGCGAGGCGACGATCTTCGCCGACTCGAGTTTCCAGGCCGCATCGACCGTGCGGTGAACGTCCGGCACGGGCACGATCACAGCACCCGCCGCGGCTCGGTCGCAAGCCGCGGCGGGTGGTCGTCGCCCAGGGGGCGCCGGGGGTCAACTGCGTTCAGGGATCAGGGTCGTACAGGAGGGCGTCCCGGCCTCAGGGGCGCGCGGGCGGTCACGGGCCGAAGACCTGCTGGACCACGCTCTCGCCGTCCCCGACGATCCTGCGGAAGCGGCGGGCCAGCTCGATCGCCTCCTCCTTGGAGCGGACCTCGATCAGCGCGAAGCCGGCCACCGCCTCCTTGGCCTCGGCGAAGGGGCCGTCCGTCACCGTGATCTCGTCGCCGGCGGAGGTCACGCGGACGCCGCCCGGCTCAAGGCCGCCGGTCGCCAGGAGCACGCCGGCCGCCGTCAGCTCCTCGATGAACTTGCCCATCTCGACGTACAGCTTCTCGTCGGGGGCGGTGTCGGAGGGCTTGGTCGTCATGAGGTAGCGCATGGGGGCCTCTGTTCCTGTCGTCGTGTGTTCGTCCTGTGGTGCTTCTGCCTAAGCGTCGAACGGGGCCATGTGACAGGGAACGAAGGGCATTCCCTGTCACATGGCCCGGACGACGTGTCAGCGAGAACCGCAATCGCCGAGCCGAAGAGAGACACCCGCCATGACCACCGCTCAGATCCCCGTCACGTCCGCCGCCTCGTCCGCCGCTGCCTCCTCCGTCACCCGCTCCCTGCTCGCTGCCGCGATCGTGGCGCAGCCCCTGTGGGCGGTCGTGTCCCTGGCGCAGGCCGCCTCGCGCCAGGGCTACGACATCACCCGCCATCCGCTGAGCGCGCTGAGCAACGGCTCCCTCGGCTGGATTCAGATCACCAACTTCGTGCTCGCCGGCGTCCTGACCGTCATCGGGGCGGCCGGTCTGCGCCGGGCCCTGCGCGGCGCCCCGGGAGGCACATGGGCGCCACGGCTCGTACGCGTCAGCGGTTTCGGCATGGTCGCCGCGGGCGTCTTCGTGATGGACCCGGCCGACGGGTTCCCCCTCGGCACGCCGGACGGGATGCCCGCCGCCATGAGCTGGCACAGCTACGCCCACTTCGCGGCCGGCTCGGTCACCTTCATCGCGCTGATCGCCGCCTGCTACGTCCTGGGCCGCCACTTCAGCCGCGCCGGGAACCTCCGGTACGCCGTCGGCTCCCGCGTCGCCGGGACCGCCCTGCTGCTCGGCAACGGCTGGGCGATGAGCGGCGGCAGGGCCGGCACTCTCACCCTGGCCGTCGGAGTGATCACCGCGATGACGTGGATCTCCCTGGTCGCCCACCGGTGCCGTCGCAGCCTCTGAGCCGGGCACGCGAGGCCCTTACCGGTCGGGGAACGTCGGCGGCGCCGACGTTCCCCGACCGTTTCTCTGTCTGGCGTCTGAGCGCCCGGCTCCACTCCCCAGTCGCCCCGGGCGGCCGCCGAGGAGCCGACCGAGTCAGCGCGGGAAGCCCGTACACCGCCCTCAAGGGGCGCGACCGGCCCTCGGCAGATCCGCCTCGCTCAGCATTTCGACCCTTTGATCCAACTATGGCGGGTTTTCGCCTTGTATTTCGCCACCGCCCACCGTCACTGGCCGCCCTAAGGTTAGGCTACCCTTCGTGCCGTGAATGTCGGTGAAGAGAACTCAGCGGCCAGGAGTCCCCGCGGCCATGAGCTGTCGGCCACGGGGGTCACCGTGGCGTACGACGGCGTCGATGTCGTCCACGATGCGTCGTTGACGCTGCGGCCTGGCGAAGTGACCGTTCTGGTGGGGCCGAACGGCAGCGGGAAGTCGACGCTGCTGCGCACGCTCGCGCGGCTGCAGCGGCCCAGGACGGCCGCGATCGCCATCGACGCCGACACCGACGGCCTGGCGCTGACCCCCCGTGAGTTCTCCCGGCATGTGGCCCTGCTGACCCAGGGACGCCCCACGCCCAGCGGGCTGACCGTGCGGGACGTCGTCGAGTTCGGGCGCTACCCGTACCGGGGGCGCTGGGGCAAGGCGGACCCGGACGGGCGGGCCGCCGTGGACCGGGCGCTCGCCCTGACCGGGGTCGCGGAGCTCGCCGAGCGCGGCGCCGAGCATCTCTCCGGAGGGCAGCTGCAGCGCGTATGGCTCGCCGGCTGCCTCGCCCAGGAGACCGGCGTGCTCCTCCTCGACGAGCCGACCACCTACCTCGACCTGCGCTACCAGGTCGAACTCCTCGACCTCGTCCGCGACCTCGCGGACGACCACGGCATCGCCGTCGGCGCCGTCCTGCACGACCTCGACCAGGCCGCCGCCGTCGCCGACCGGATCGTCCTGCTCGAGGCGGGACGCATCACCGCCGACGGCCTCCCCGAGGACGTGCTGACGGCGCAGCAGCTGACCGACACCTATGGGATCCGCATCGAAGTCGACACCGATCCCCTGACGGGCCGACTGCGCACCCGCGCGATCGGCCGACACCACTCACGATCCGAAAGGCTCAGCACCACCTCATGAGACGCCTCCTGATCACCGCCGCGGTCGCGACCGCGGCGGCTCTCACCCTGACCGCCTGCGGGACCACCGAGCCCGCCGCCGACGACGCCAAGAAGAAGAGCGCCGAGCCCATCACCCTCACCGACGCCACCGGCGCCAAGGTGAAGCTCGACGGCCCGGCCAAGAAGGTCGTCGGCACCGAGTGGAACGTCGTGGAGATGCTGGTCTCGCTGGGCGTCGACCCCGTGGGCGTCTCCGACGTCAAGGGCTACAAGACCTGGGACACCGCGGTCCCGCTGAAGAACGAGCCCAAGGACATCGGCACCCGCGGCGAGCCGAGCATGGACACCATCGCCTCGCTCAAGCCCGACCTCATCCTCGCCACCAGCGACCTGCCGCCGGCCGCCGTGAAGCAGCTGCGCAAGGTCGCCCCGGTCCTGGAGGTCCGGCCCTCCGACGCCAAGGACCCGATCGGGGAGATGAACAAGAACCTCGACCTCATCGCCCAGGCCACCGGCACCACGGCGAAGGCCGACAAGCTCAAGAAGGACTTCGAGGCGAAGCTCGCCGAGGGCAAGAAGGCCCTCGCCGACGCCAAGCTCGCCGACGCGAAGTACGCCTTCGCCGACGGCTACGTCGTCTCCAAGCAGGTCTCGATCCGGCCGTACACCAGCGGCTCGCTCATCGGCGCCGTCAACGAGAAGCTCGGCCTGAAGAACGCCTGGACCGTCAAGGGCGACCCGGCCTACGGTCTCGCCGCCACCGACGTCGAGGGCCTCACCAAGCTCGGCGACGTGCAGTTCGCGTACATCGGCAGCGAAGGCGACGAGAACAGCACGCCGTTCAACGGCGTCCTGGCCAAGGACAAGGTGTGGACCTCGCTGCCGTTCGTGAAGAAGGGCAACGTCCACCGGCTGCCCGACGGCATCTGGATGTTCGGCGGCACCGAGTCGATGGGCAAGTACGTCGACTCCGTCGTCCAGGCTCTGACGAAGAAGTAACACCGATGGCCGTCACCGCTTCCACTCCCGCCACCCGTCCGTCGGCGGCCCCGTCCCGGACGGGCGCGGCCGCGGTGACGGCCGCATTGGTCCTCCTCGTCGTCGCCCTCGCGGTCGTCGACATCACCCAGGGCACGGCCTCCGTCGGCGCCCCCGAGATCTGGAAGGCGCTCACCGGGCGCTCCGACCCGGACGACGCGTCCGTGATCATCGCCTCCCGGCTGCCGAGGATGACCACGGGGCTGCTCGTCGGCGCCGTGCTCGGCATGGCGGGCGCCGCGCTGCAGGCGGTGAGCCGCAATGTGCTCGCCTCGCCCGACACCCTCGCGGTGAACGCGGGTTCCTATCTGTCCCTCGGGCTGATAGCCGTCACCGGCGTCTCGCTGCCGCTGTTCGCCGCCTCCGGCGTCGCCTTCGTCGGCGGCCTCGCCGCGGCGGCCGCCGTGCTCGGGGTGTCCGGCCTGGGCGCCGGCACCGTACGGCTCGTCCTCGCCGGCAGCGCCCTCACCCTCGGCCTGACCGCCGTCAACGAGTCGATCCTCCTGCTGTTCCCCCAGCAGACCGAGGGCATCTACCAGTGGAACCAGGGCAGCATCTCCCAGAACGGGTTCGACGGCGTGCTGCAGATGGCGCCGATCGGCCTCGTCGGGCTCGTCGGCCTGCTGCTCGTCGCCCGCCGGGTGGACGCCCTCGCCCTCGGCGACGACGCGGCCCGGGGCCTGGGCGTCTCCGTCCGCGCCACCCGCATCACCTCGGTCGTGCTCTCCGCGCTGCTCTCCGCGGCCGCCGTCACGCTCGCCGGACCGATCGGCTTCGTCGGCCTGTGCGCCCCCGCCCTGATCCGCCCGCTCGCCCGCAGGTTCCGCGCGTTCTCCCGGGCGCGTACGGCGATTCCGGTCGCGGGCCTGGCCGGTGCGGTGCTGGTGCTCGGCTCGGACGTGCTGCTGCGCACCTTCGTGGCGGCGGACACGGCCGTCGCGGTGCCCACGGGCGTCGCCACCAGCCTCGTCGGCGCCGTGTTCCTGATCGTGATGGCCACCCGCGCCAAGGACACCGGGGGCGCCTCCGCTCCCGACCGGCTGCGCATCCGCAGCCGGGCCGTCTTCCTGACCACCACGGCCGTCCTGGCGGCCGCGCTCGTCGGCGTCGCGATCGGCGCCGTACTGCTGGGCGACAGCAAGCTGCTGCTGGGCGACGTCATGAACTGGGCGCAGGGCAGGGCGGGCCAGACCGTCGGGTTCGTCCTCGACACCCGGGTGCCCCGCGTCCTCGCCGCGCTCCTGGCGGGCGCGGCGCTCGCCCTGGCGGGGACGATCGTGCAGGCCGTGACCCGCAATCCGCTCGCGGAGCCCAGTACCCTGGGCGTCTCCGGCGGGGCCGCGCTCGGCGCCGTGCTCCTGGTGACGACGGTGCCCGCGGCCACCTCGTGGGGCGTGGCCGGTGCGGCGTTCGCGGGCGCCGCGGCCAGCTCCCTCCTCGTCTTCGGGCTCGCCGCCCGGGGCGGCTTCCCGCAGAACCGGCTCGTCCTCGTCGGGTTCGGCGTGCACACCGGAGCGGCCGCGTTCATCAGCCTGCTCATCGTCCTCACCGACCCGTTCAACGCGACGAAGGCGCTCACCTGGCTGTCGGGCTCCACCTACGGGCGGACCATGCCCGACGTGGTTCCTCTCGCGATCGTGCTCTGCGTGGGCCTGTTCGTCGCGGTCATGCGGCGCACCGAGCTCGACCTCGTGTCGCTGGACGAGGACACCCCGAGGCTGCTGGGGCTCAAACTGTCGCGAGGACGCCTGGGCTTCCTCGCGCTGAGCGTCACGCTCGCCGCCACCGCCGTGGCCGCCGCGGGCACGATCGGCTTCGTCGGGCTCGTGGCGCCGCACGCGGCCAGGGCGCTGGTGGGCCGGCAGCACGCCCGGGTGGTTCCGGTCTCGGTGCTCCTGGGCGCCCTGCTCGTCTGCGTCGCGGACATGATCGGCCGGACCGTGATCGCGCCGGCCCAGCTCGGCGCCGGCCTGATGACCGCGGTGATCGGCACGCCGTACTTCCTCTACCTGCTGGTGCGCACCCGCCGCTAGGGCGCCTGCCGACACACCGGCGCCCACCGTCTCCGAGGAGGCGGTGGGCGCCGTCGCGTGTGCGGACTCAGTGCTGTGGTGCGGACGTTGCCGCGCTCGCGCCGGCGAGGACCCACATGCGGTGGTCCCATCCGATGTCCTGGCAGGCGCGCACGCTCAGGCCCGCCCGCCGCGCGAGCGAGGCCACATGGTCCGCCGCGCGGACTCCGGAGCCGAACGCGCACTTGAGCCTGAGGTGGTGCAGCACGGCGTCGACGTCGTCCGGGTCCGCGGCGGCGACCTGCTCCACCAGCAGGAGCGTCCCGTCGTCCGCGAGGGCGGCCGCGGTCTCGCGGAGCACATGGACGGCGTCGTCGTCCGGCAGCCACTCCAGCAGGCGCGACATCAGGACGGTGTCGGCGCCGCCCGGCGGCACCGGACCTGACTGCGGCACGAGTTCGACGTGCGGCAGGACGTCGGTGTCGACGACCTGCTCCTTCAGGGTGCGCAGCACCGACGGCATCGCGGCGATCCTGGCCGACAGCCCGGGGTGCGCCTTGACGAGGGCGTTGACGACGGTGGCCGAGCCGTGGCCGATCGCGGTGAGCGAGGCGACGGAGGACCAGTCGTGGGCGCGGAGCACGCCGGGCGCGATCCAGCGCGCCTCGTCCTCGACGGCGGACCGGGCGGTCCCGGCGAGGCGGGCGTCCTCGGCCATGGCGTCGGCCAGGGTCTTCCCGCCCAGGGTGCGGTAGCCGGCCGTGCCGGTCCGCAGGGTGTGCAGCAGTCCGCTGAGCGAGGCGTCGAACGCGGCCTGGGCGCCGCCGAGGTGGTACTCCTGCGCGGAGTGGTCGTCCTCGACGAGCTCCTCGCTGACGGGGGTGAGCCGGTAGCCGCCCTCGGCGTCGGCGGCCAGCAGGTCGATGGAGAGGAGGTAGGCGAGCAGGGCCTGGAGCGTGGACGGGTCGGCGCCGGTGCGGGCGGTCAGCGCGTCCAGGTCGCGCACCCCGCCGTCCACCAGCTCGAACACGCCGAGGGTGACGGCGGCCCGGATCGCGTAGCCCGGGGCGAGGTCGGTGAGTTCGTGGAGGCGCTCGTGCGCGTCGTCCTCCGCCTCCTCGACCGGTGCGGCGCCGGCGTCGGCGTCGGGGGCGGGCGGCTCGGTGCGCCGCCAGTAGCCGGTGATGTGGGTGTGCTCGCGGGGCACGAGGCGTTCGGCGGCGAGGTGCCGGCGGATGCCCTTGAGGGCCATGGCCTCGCCGGCGACCCAGGCGAAGACGGTTCCGGGCAGCCACTCCAGTGCGCGCACCGCCTGCTCCAGCAGGTCCGTCGTGCCGGCCGGCGCCCCCTTCCGCGACAGCCAGAGGATCTCGGCGTCCGCACGGGTCGGCAGCTCCTGCCGGTGGCTGTCGTCCGCGATCTCGACGAGGACCCGGGCCTTGACGCCCGCGGGCATCTCGGCGAGCCACCGTCCGATGGCGGGCAGGGCCGTCTCGTCGCCGACGACGAGCAGCCAGTCGGCGCCCTCCGGGTGGCTGTGCGACATCTTCGGCCCGGCGATCCAGGTGCTCTCGCCCGCCTCGACGTGCTCCGCCCAGGAGGAGGCGACGCCTCCTTCGTGGCGTACGAAGTCGAAGTCGATCTCCCCGGCCTCCGGGTCGAAGCGGACGGGGGTGTAGTCCTTGGCGACCGGCCGGCCGTCCGCGGGCCAGTCGAGGCTGCTGACGTTCTGGCGCGGCAGGACGAGCCGGCCGCTCTCGTCGGCGAAGAAGAACTTCACATGGTCGTCGAAGCCGTCCGTGCGCAGCGCGGGGAGGTCGAGCCCGTCGCGGGTGAACGCGTGCAGCTGCTCGCCGCCGAGCGTGATGCGCCGCATTCCCGGCGTGATGTTCTCGGCGCGCAGCACGGTCAGCTCCCTGAGCACGATGGGGAACGTGACGACCGAACGGGGGCTGCGGGTGGGCATGGCGACTGCTCCTTCGTACACGGATGGGCCCGTCATGGGGGCGGGCCGGCCGCGGGCAGGGGTGCGGCCCGCGGTCGGCCCGGCGCGTCAGCCGCCGACGGGGGCGGCGTGGGCGCGGCTCACTTGCCGGCGACGGCCTTGGCGAGGATGGGGGTGAGCTTCTCGACGACCCACGACGAGTTGAGCGCGTCGGGGTAGGCGAGGGCGGAGGCCAGGTTGCCGTCCGAGGGGACGACGGCGTAGTGCTTGTCCTTCACCACGTCGAGGGACTGGAAGAGCTTGTTGCTCTCCAGCTCGTCGGCGCTGAGCAGGCCGTTGTCGCCGAAGGGGTACGTCATCAGCAGGACGTCCGCCTCGAGCTCGTCGAGGTTCTCCAGGCTCACGGAGTTCTTGTCGGCGGTGTACTTCTTGGCGTTGTCCGTCTTGCTGAAGCCGAGCTGCTCGAAGATGCCCGGGTCCTGGTCGGCGTAGGACATGAACGTGATCTGCTCGGGGTGGACGACGGCGTAGGTGTACTTCTTGCCCTTGAACTCCGGGTGCGCGGCGGCCGCGTCGGCGGTGGCCTTCTCGTTCGCGGCGATCACCTTCTTCGCCTCGGCCTCCAGGCCCAGCGCCTTGGCCGCGGTGGTGAGCCGCTCCTGCCAGGTCAGGGTGTCGGCGTGCATCTTGTCGGAGTAGGTGACGACCGGGGCGATGGGGGCGAGCTTGGCGTAGTCCTTGTCCATGCCCCAGGTGTTCATGCCGAGGATGACGTCGGGCTCGGCCGCGGCGACGGCCTCGTAGTCGGTGCCGTCGGAGTCGTCGTACGTCTTGAGCTTGCCGGCGCCCAGCTTGTCGATGGCGCGCTGCTTGTACTCGGGCACGGGGCCGCCGTCCTCGGCGTCCGGGGTGATGACCGGGACGACGCCGAGGGCCAGGGCGATGTCGGTGTCGCCGTCGGAGACGGTGGCCACCTTGACCGGCTTCTTGCCGACCTCGGTCTTGCCCCAGGCGTTGGCGAGCGAGACCGGGAACGCCGCGGCCGCGGCGCCGGCGGCCGGCTTGTCGTCGGTCTTCTTCTCGTCCGTGCCGCTGCTGCATCCGGCGACGAGGGCGACGCACGCCGCCGCGGCTGCCAGCGCTCTGGCGGCGCCGCCGCGTCGTCCGGTGGGTCTTGCGAGGCGGTTCATGTCAGTTCTCCTGCGTGAGATGGCGGCGGCCGAGGGGGAAGATCTGCGGCCTGTCCGTGCGGGGGTGGGGTACGACGACGCAGTCCAGGCCGAAGACCTCGGCCACGGTCTGTTCGTCGAGCACCTCGTGGGGCGTGCCCTGGCGGACGATCCGGCCGTCGCGCATGGCGACGACGGTCGAGGCGTACAGGGCCGCCTGGTTGAGGTCGTGGGAGACGAGCACGATGGTCTTGCCGGTCCGCTCGTTGAGGTCGGCGAGCAGGTCCATCACCTCGATCTGGTGGGCGATGTCCAGGTAGGTGGTGGGCTCGTCCAGCAGCAGGGTGGGGGTGTCCTGGGCGAGTGCCAGGGCGATCCACACCCGCTGGCGCTGTCCGCCCGAGAGCTGGTCGACCGGACGGTCGATCAGGTCGGCGGTGCCGGTGGCCGTCAGCGCGTCGGCGATATGGGCGTCGTCGGCCTCGGTGCGGCGCTGCCCGAACCGGCGGTGCGGGTGGCGGCCGCGCCAGACCAGGTCGCCTACGGTGATGCTCTCCGGCGCGATCGGCGACTGCGGCAGGATGCCGAGCCGGCGGGCGACCTGCCGGGTGGGCAGGGAGTGGATGTCGGCGCCTTCGAGGAGGACCGATCCGGCGGCGATGGGCAGCAGCCGGGCGACCGCTTTGAGGAGCGTGGACTTTCCGCAGGCGTTCGGCCCGACGAGCGCGGTGATCCGGCCCGTCTCGATCTTCAGGGACAGCTCCTCGACGACATGGGTCCTGCCGTATCCGGCGGTGATGCCGCGGGCTTCGATGCGATGGGTCACGGCGTGGCTCCCTGCCTGTGCCGAAGGATCAGCCAGACGAAGTAGGGCGCGCCCAGGAGCGCGGTGAGGACCCCGGTCGGCACCGGGCTGACGAGGGGCGCGTGCTGGGCGAGCACGTCGGCGCCGACGACGACGACGGCGCCGACGAGCGGGGCCAGGGCGGTGGCGCGGTCCGCGCCGACCAGCCGTACCGCGATGGGCCCGCTGATCAGCGAGACGAAGCCGATCGGGCCGACGACGCTGGTGGCCAGGGCCGCGGCGGCGGCGCCCAGCAGCAGGGCGGCGACGCGGGCCGCGGACACCTTGGCGCCGAGGCCGGTGGCGAGCTGGTCGCCGAGCGACATGGCGGTCAGCGGCCTCTCCAGCAGGGCGGCGCCGAGCAGACAGACGGCGAGGCCGACGGCGAGGGTGGTGACGCCGTCCCAGTCCGCGCCGTGCGTGCTGCCCACCAGCCAGCGCATGGCGATGGCGACGCTGTGCTGGTCGGCCACGGTGAACAGGTAGTTGGTGTAGGCGGTGCACACGGCGCCGAGTCCGATGCCGACGAGGACGAGCCGGTAGGTGTCCACTCCGTCGCGCCAGCTGAGGGCGTGGACGGCGGCGAGGAGGACGAAGGAGCCGACGATCGCGGCCGTCGGCGCGCCGAGCGCGAAGCCCACGGGGCCGAAGAGGAGCACGGTGACGGCGCCGGCGCCCGCGCCGGCGGAGATGCCCACCATGTCGGGCGTGGCCAGCGGGTTGCGGATCAGCTTCTGGTACAGGGCGCCCGCGAGGCCGAAGAGCGCCCCGGACAGCAGGGCAGCGAGCGCCCGGGGCATCCGCAGCTGGAAGATCATGTAGTCGGCGAGACCGGTGCGCAGCCCGAGGGCGGCGGGCAGTACGTCGGCGGGGTCGATCCTGCCGATGCCGCCGAGCAGGACGGAGGCGGCCGTCAGCGCGAGGAGCAGCGCCGTGAGGACGGACACCGCCAGGGCGGTCCGGCGGCGGCGGGCGCGGCGGCCGGCGCGCAGGCGCGCCATGAGGGCCGCGTTCTCGGCGGCGGGCGTCCCGGTCCGGGTGTCGAGGAGGGTCGTCATCACACGCGCACCAGGTTCCGGCGACGGGCCAGCCATACGAAGAAGGGGGTGCCGACGATGGCCGTCATGACCCCTACCTGGATCTCCCCGTGGTCCAGGACCAGTCGGCCCGCGGTGTCCGAGGCGATGAGCAGGATGGCGCCCGCTGCCATGGACACCGGGAGCGACCACCGGTGGTCGGGCCCGGCGAGCATCCGTGCGCAGTGCGCCGCGACGAGTCCGACGAAGGCGACGGGCCCGACGGCGGCGGTGGCCGCGGCGCACAGCAGCACGGCGACGGCGGCGCTCGCCAGGCGTGCCCGGTCGGTCTTGACCCCAAGTCCGCGGGCGGCCTCGTCGCCGAGGCTGAGGATGTTGAGCGTGCGGCCGAGCGGAAGGGCGAGGAGCAGCCCGACGGCGGCGAACGGCGCGATCTCGCCCATGATCTCGGCCCGTCCGGTCAGCTGGCCCACGGACCAGAATCGCAGGTGGGCGTAGACGGCCTCGTCGCGGACGCTGAGGAGGGTGATGAGGGACGACATCACGGCGGCGATGGCGACGCCGGCCAGCACGAGGCCGAGGGTGGAGCTGCCGGCGCCGGTCCGGGTGCCGATCAGGTAGACGAGGGCGGCGGTGACCGCGGAGCCGGCGAGGGCGAGCCAGAAGGCGTTGTGGATCCCGGTGACTCCGAAGAGCACGATCCCGAGGACGACGAACATGGCCGCTCCCTGTTCGACGCCCAGGATGCCGGGGTCGGACAGCGGGTTCATGGTGAGCGCCTGCATGATCAGCCCGGAGGCGCCCAGGGCCGCGCCGACCAGCAGGCCGAGGAAGGTCCTCGGTATGCGCTCGGTCCACAGGACATGGGAGTTGTACGATTCCCCGCCCGGATGGAGCAGGACGTGGACGATCTCCGCCGGCGAGATCTCGCGGACGCCGAGGCCGATGCCGGCGACGAGGGTGACGGCCAGGACGGCGACGGCGGCCAGGACCACGGTCGCACCGCGCGAGGAGCGGGTCCTCGGCGGCGGCGGATGGGACGTCACCGGCGGGGACGTGTCGTTCATGGGTCTTCCTCGGCTCGCGGTGGCGACTTAGGCTAACCTAACCTTAGTTCCGCTGATCCAATCAGGAGGGCGGGCCGTTCACACTCGGGGGCCAGTTCGAAGGCCCCCCGCATTCTGGGGGGATGGACCGTGGTGACGTACGAAGCGGCACGGACCGCACAGGCAGAGCGCGCCGCCGTCGCCGTCGACGACCTCGCCGCCGCCGCGCCGGACGACCTCATCGCCCGCGACGGCCACCCGACCCACGTCCACGACTACCACCAGTTCCTCTACGTGCCGCTGGGCCGAATCGTGGTCACCGCGTGCGGCCGGGAGTACGAGCTGTCCCCGTCGGTCGCCCTGTGGGTGCCGGCCGGAGTGCCGCACAGCGCGTGGTTCGCCCCGGACTCCCTGGTGATCGCCGAGGACTTCGACGTCGAGGAGCACCGGCTGCCGTACTGCGAGCCCACGATCCTGAACGTCACCGACGCGCACCGCCGGCTGCTGTTCGGGCGCACCCGCGACACGGGGGCGCAGGACGAGGCGCGGGTGTTCGCCGCGCTGACGGGCGGCCAGAGGGACTGCCTCCCTCTGCCGCGGCCCACGAGCGAGGCGGCGCGACGGGTGTCCGAGGCGCTGACCCGCCAGCCGGAGGACCCGCGCACCGCGGCGGAGTGGGCCGGGGACCTCTACACCAGCTCCACGAGCCTGCGGCGGGCGTTCCGCGCGGAGACCGGGCTCTCCTTCACCGAGTGGCGCACCCGGCTGCGACTCAACCGCTCTCTGGAGCTGCTGGCACAGGGCCATATGGTCGGCACGGTCGCGACCCGCGTGGGGTTCACGAGCACCAACGGCTACATCCTGGCGTTCCGCAAGCACTTCGGCAGCACCCCGGGCGCGTACACGCGAAGGCGGCCTGACGCTGCGACTCCGTGACGCCCTGACGCCCGATCGGCGCCTCCCGGCGGCGCACGGCCGCCGCTGGACCCCCCCGGTATGGACCGCCCCCGTACCGCCACGGCCACAGGGACGCCTCAACCGGCCCCGCGGCACCGCCGCTTGTCCACCCCGAGCCGGTTTAGGTTAGCCTCAGCTAAATATTCCGGCCCGGGCGTTGTCTCCGGCGCCGGTCCCGAGTGCGCCCGCGGCCGCAGCAGCGCCGCGGAGGGTCCCGTCTCCCCCTTGTCGTGCCTCGGTCTGTCGCGCCGTCAGCGAGGAGTGTCGTATGGGTCAGCCTGCCGTCGAGCGTCCCGGCCCAAGACGGCGGGCAGCCGGCCTCCTCGCTCCAGCCGCCGCTACGGCGGGAGCGCGCCGTGCGGGTGCGTGAACTCCTCCTCGACGTCGAGCCCTTGCGCACCAGCAAGGACTTCCGCGCCATCTTCGTCGCCCGGGTGGTGTCGCTGTTCGGGCTCGGCATGGCGACGGTGGCATTGGCCGCCCAGGTGTACGCGATGACCCGGTCCACCTTCAGCGTCGCCGTCGCCAGCATGATCATGAGCGTCACCGTGCTGCTCGGCTCGGTATGGGGCGGCTGGATGGCCGACCGCGCCGACCGGCGGCGTCTGATCGTCTGGGCACGGGCCGCCGCCGCCCTCGCCTTCGCCGGACTGGCGGTCAACGCCTTCCTGCCGGAGCCGCGGTTGTGGGCGGTCTATCTGTGCGTCGCGTGGGACGGGCTCGCCACCGGGGTCAGCGTCACCGCGCTGATGGCCGTCGCGCCCACGCTGGTGCGCCCCGACCAGCTGCCTGCGGCAGGCGCGCTGATATCCCTGACCGGGGAGATCGGCTCGATCGCGGCGCCGTTCCTGGGCGGAGTGCTGCTGGCCCTCAGCGGCCCCGGTCCGGTGTACGCCTTCGCCGCGTTCACGACCGCCGTCACCACCTTCCTCATCTCCCGGATCCGGCCGCTGCCGCCCGTCGAGGACGACGACGAGGACGGCGAGGGCGACAGCGGCTCGCCGCTGGTGGCCTTCGCGTACGCCGTGCGCAACCGGATCGTGGGCGGACTGCTCGTACTCGGCGGCGTCACGGCCCTGTTCAATGTGCCGGTCGTCCTCTTCCCCGAGATGGTCGACACCCGCCTCGGCGGCGGGGACGTCATGCTCGGCCTGCTGTACACCGCGCCCGCCGTGGGCGCGGTCGTCGTCTCCGCCACCAGCGGCTGGCTCACCCGCAGCGCGCGCCCCGGACGGCTGCTGCTGGCCGCGGCCTTCGCCGGCGGCGTGGCGACGATCGGCTTCGGACTGAGCGGCCATATCGCCCTCGCCCTCGCGATGCTCGCGGTGTGCGGCGCGGCCGGGACCGTGTACGAGATCCTCGAGTACGCGCTGGTGCAGCACAACACCCCCGACCGGCTCCGCGGCCGCGTCGTCAGTGTGACCACCGCGCAGGGCACCGTGGGCGACGTCGTCGGCGACGTCGAAGTCGCCCTGGTGGCACGGTGGTTCAGCCCGGCCGGCGCGGCCGTGGTGAACGGCGCGGTCTGCGCGGTGGCGGCCGTGCTGGTCGCGGTGCTGGTCCCCGGGCTGCGCCGGGCGACCCTGCCGAGCGGGGACGACAACAAGCCCCCGGCCTCCGACGACGGCCCGGACCCGGACTCCGACGCGGGCCCGGACCCAGACTCCGACGCGGACTCCGGCGCCGACGCAGACTCCAAAGCCCACCCGGGCTCCGGCGTCGACCCCGGCCCCGGCTCCGTACGGGACGTCCCGGCGGCGGCGGGCTGAGCCGCCCGCCGAAGGCGCCTCAGCCCGCCGCAGGCCGGCTCGGCGGACCGCCGTCCGCAGGCGGCCGCGCCGCCAGACGGCGCGTCAGCACCAGGGTGGTGCTGCCGTCGTCCTCGGCCACGTCCCGCACATGCTCGAAGCCGATCCGGGCCAGCAGGGCGAGCGACGCGCGGTTCGGGGCGGCCACGGTGGCGTGCACCTCGCTGAGCCCCAGGGCCTCGAAGCCGTAGGCGACGACCGCCTCGGCGACCTCGGAGCCCAGGCCGCAGCCCCACGCCTGCGGCGCCAGCGCGTAGATGATCTCGTGGCCCCGCACGACGTCGGTCCGCTTGATCTCCGCGTGTCCGATCAGGACGCCGTCGCGGCGAACGGCCCAGACGTCGAACAGGTTCTGGGCGTACACCTTGGAGAAGATCCGCCGGAACAGGTCCCGGTCCTCCGCCTCGGACGTCGGCCCCTCCCCCATCCACTGGGACACCCTCGCATCCTGGAACAGGGCGACGAAGCCCTCTTCGTCCGCGGGGGTGTACGGGTTCAGGAGCAGGCGCTCGGTGCGCAGGACAGGGGTCACAGTCGGCGACGCTACCCATGGGCCGAGGCCCCCGGCAATCGGCTTTCGCCCGGCCCTCGACCCGGGGCTAGCCCCAGGTCGTGCCGGCCGGCTCCTTGATGGTCGCGTTGAGCCGGTTGAAGAGGTTGGTCACGCCGATGACGAGGATGAGCGCGGACAGCTCCTTCTCGTCGAAGTGGTCGGCGACCTCGTCCCACAGGGCGTCGGGCACGGCTTCGTCCGAGCGGTCGGCGAGCCGGGTCACGGACTCGGTGAGCTGAAGGGCCGCGCGTTCGGCGTCCGTGAAGTACGGCGCCTCCCGCCAGGCCGCGACCGCGCCGATCCGCTCCTCGCTCTCCCCCGCCTTCCTCAGGTTCTGTACGTGGCTGTGGACGCACGCGCTGCACCCGTTGATCTGGCTGGCGCGCAGTCCGACGATCTCGCGCAGCTCCAGGGAGATGCCGCCCTGGTCGATCGCCTTGAATATCGCGCCGATGCCTTTGATGCCGTCGGGCAGGACGAAGGCGGGGTTCGTCATTCGCGCTTTCATGGAATCTCCTCTGAGCGGGTTTCGGTGGCTTCAATCCTTGAGGAGCGCCCCAGCGTGATCAACCCCCATCTGCTGCACGGTCGTCAGCGCCAGCTGAACGATCGGCTCAGTACGACGGCCGTCTCGTTGAAGGCGCGGATGCGCGCGGTCTCGTGCGCCGCGCGCCAGACGAAGCCCCACGCGATGGGCGCGGCGTCGGCGAACGGGACGTAGGCGACGTCGGGACGGAGGTAGAAGCGGGTCACCTGGCCGTCCACGGTGAACGCGCCCTCGTCCGCGCCCACCAGGCCCAGGACCTCCATGAACGTGGAGACCGCAGGGGCATGCGCGATCGGCTTGCCGCCGGGAGTACGGGAGGGCACCCGGTCGTCGGCGATGGAGGCCGGCGCGTTGTCCGGCATGCGCAGCAGGGTGACGTCGGCCAGGTCCTCCAGGCTGATCTCGGCCCGGCCCGCCAGCCGGTGCCGGGAGGAGACGGCCAGATAGCGGGGCTCGCTCCACAGGACGGGTCCTGCGACCAGGTCCGGCTCCGCGAGGGGCCGGGTGTTGAGGACCATCTCCACGGTGTCGTCGCGCAGGCCCGTGACGCAGGTGTCCATCTGGAGCTCCTGGATGCGGACTTCGGCGCTCGGATGCGCGGCCCGGAAGACCCGGGCCGTCTCCAGGAGGAACTGCCCGGCGGAGGCGCCGAGGAAGCCGACGCGCAGGAGGCCGTCGAAGCCGCGGGCCGCCTCGGTGGCTCGCTCCAGCGCGCGCCGGACCTGTTCGTAGCCGGGCCGCAGATCGTCGTGGAACCGGGCGCCGATCGAGGTGAGGGCCACCCGGCGACTGGTGCGGTCGAACAGCTTGGCGCCGATACGGCGTTCCAGCCGCTGGATGGTCTGGCTGATCCAGCCGGTGGAGAACCCCAGGCGCTCGGCGGCCCGGCCGAAGTGCAGCTCCTCGGCGAGGGCGAGGAAGGCCTCGATCTCCGCGCGTTCCATGATTCCCTCCCGGAAGTCGTCTCGGCCTCGTGCGGTCCCGAGGACTTCAGGACGCCAGGGCTCCAGGACTTCGGGTCCTCGCGTCTTCAGGTCCTCGCGTCCTCGCGTCCTCAGGCGATGGCCGTCGCCGCCAGGGCGAGGGCCGACGCGCCGAACACCACGACGTGGCGGACGTTCTGCAGGACCCACACCCACTCCGGGAAGCCGTCCTTCGCGGCCTTGAGAAGAGCGGGCACGTCGATGCGCTGAAGCGTCGGGTCGCCCTTGCGGGCGAAGGCGGCCCGCACGGACGCGGCGGCGGTCAGATTGCTGTACAGGATCACGCCGTTGCCGAGGAGCACGATCGACTGGAAGATCCAGGTCAGCAGCCGGCCCCAGTCGTCGCCGGCGATGTTGAGGCCGGCGAGCGTCAGCATCACCGCGGCGACCGAGAGCGGGACGATCGTCTCGTGCCCGCTCGCGTCGAACCGGAGGTTGTTCTCCTCCAGGACCGTGACCGGAACCCCCTGGCGCGCCAGCTCCGCCTCCGCACTCGTCTTCGCGGTGTCGCCGAAGCGGTGACGGACCATCGGGATGCTCACGAACGCGGCGGCGACGAGTATCTGCGCGACGGCGGCGAGCGTGTTCACGGGGGTCTCCTTCAGGGCGGCGGCCTGACTTGCACTTTGTTCAAGTGAGGTTAGCCCGTGACTTGAACAGCGTGCAAGAGGGTTCTTGAACATGGTGCAAGTCGGGGCCGTGACCTACGGTGACCCCATGCCGCGCGACACGCTCACCCGGGACCAGATCGTCCAGACCGCCATCGAGCTCCTCGACGCCGAAGGACTCGAGGGCTTGAACATGCGCGCGCTGGGCAAGCGGCTCGACTCCGCCGCCACGGCCGTCTACTGGCACGTCAAGAACAAGGACGACCTCGTCGTCCTCGCCGGCGACCAGGTCTGGAACGAGATCACGCTCCCCGACCTCGACACGGTCGGCTGGCGGGCCGCGGCCGCCGCGATGGCCGCCGACTTCCACGCCATGCTGGGCCGCCATCCCTGGCTGGTGCAGGCCCTGGCCACCCATGCGTTCTACGGCCCCGGCAAGGCCCGCCACGACGACCACAGCCTCGCCGTGTACGAGGCGGCGGGCTTCGTGGGCGCGGAGGCGGACCAGGCCACGGCCACCGTGTTCATGTACGTCCTCGGCAACGCCGTCGCCGCCTCCGCCACCGCGTCCCTGAGCCGCAGGCTCGACCGCGACGGCGGCGACGCCGAGGAGCGGCTGGGCGCGGTCATGAGGGAGGCGAGGGACGTCGCGAGGGCGTTCCCGCGGCTGCGCGCCCGCCTCGACACCACCACGGCCGCCGAGTACGGCGGTGCGCCCGAGGCGACGTTCGAGTACGGACTCCAGGCACTCCTCAACGGCCTCGAAGCGCGGCTGAGTTCCGACGCCTCCCGCACGAGCTGAGACCGCCGAGCACAGCAGCCGAGCACAGCCGAGGACGGCGGCGCGCCTCCCAGCGGCGCGGCCCGTCGCGCCGTCCCCGGAACGCCCCCGCCTCGCCTGCCTCGCCCGCCCCGACATGCGCCTCCCCCGCCCCGGTGAAACACTGAAAGCACCGCCCACACCGGTTAGTTGAGCGGCGAACGACCCGGAGGGGAATGCACGGGGGAATCCGGGGGGACTGCCGGTTCCCGGCCCCAGCTCCGTGAGGTGGTGAGCGTGGACTCCTTCGACGCCATCGTCGTCGGATCGGGTTTCGGCGGATCCGTCACCGCGTACCGCCTCGCCGAGGCCGGTCTGCGCGTCTGCCTCCTGGAGCGCGGAAAGGCGTACCCGCCCGGCTCCTTCCCCCGCAGTCCGCACGAGACCGCGAAGAACTTCTGGGACCCGAGCTCCCAGCTCTTCGGCATGTACGACCTGTGGAGCTTCTCGAAGCTCGACGCCCTCGTGTCCAGCGGGCTGGGGGGCGGCTCGTTGATCTACGCGAACGTCCTCATCCGCAAGCCCGAGACCTGGTTCGTGAACGAGAGCATCGACGGCGGCTACGAGCGGTGGCCCGTGACGCGCGAGGACCTCGACCCCCACTACGACAGCGTCGAGCGGATGCTGGACGCGCAGCCGTACCCCTTCGACCAGAAGCCGTACGAGGACACCCCCAAGACGGTCGCCATGCAGGAGGCGGCCGGCAAGCTCGGCCTCTCGTGGGAGCTGCCCAAGCTCGCCATCACGTTCGCGCGCCCGAACGAGGCGCCGGCGCCCGGCGTCGAGATCCCGGGCGGGGACGACAATCTGCACCACAGCCCGCGCTCCACCTGCCGGCTCGTCGGCGAATGCGACCTCGGCTGCAACTTCGGCAGCAAGAACAGCCTGGACCTCACCTATCTCAGCGCCGCGCAGCGTCGCGGCGCCGACATCCGCACGTTCTGCGAAGTCCGCGCGTTCGAGCCGGTGGACGGCGGGTTCCAGGTCTCGTACATCGAGCACCGCCCCGGCCAGGACGGCGATCCGGCCGCGCCGCCGCTGCGGGGCGCCGTCAGGGCCAGGCGGCTGATCCTCTCCGCCGGCGCGCTCGGCACCCCCTACCTCCTGCTCCGCAATCGCAGCGCGTTCCCGGCGCTCAGCCCCGCCCTCGGCTCGCGCTTCTCGGGCAACGGGGACTTCCTCGGGATGATCGTCAAGGCGCGGCGGCTCCAGGAGGAGGGCGGCGACGGCGAGCTCGTGCCGCGGCTGCTGGCGCCGAGCTACGGACCCGTCGTCACCAGCGCGATGTTCATGCCCGACGCACACGACGAGGGCGGCACCGGCCGGGGCTTCTACATCGAGGACGCCGGATACCCGGAATTCCTCAACTGGCTGGTCGAGAACAACGTACTGACCATGTCCCACCGGGTCGGCCGCTTCCTGCTGCGCCGCGCGTGGTCCGCCGCGACCCACAGCCCCAAGAGCCAGGTGGGCCGGAGCGCCGCCGACGCCCTGAGCAAAGGGCTGTTCACGGCGACGTCCCTGCCGATGCTCGGAATGGGCCGGGACGTGCCCGACGGCCGGGTGTTCCTGCGGGAGGGGCACCTGGACCTGGACTGGGATCTGACCGCGTCGAAGCCCTACTTCGACCGGCTGAACAAGACCATGGGCGAGGTGTCGAAGAGCCTGGGCGGGCGGTACTGGGCGAGTCCCCTGTGGCTGCTCAACCGGCTGATCACCGTCCACCCCCTGGGCGGCGCGCCGATGGGGCGCGACCGGCGGGAGGGCGTGGTCGACTCCTATGGGCAGGTGTACGGCTATCCGGGCCTGTCGATCGCCGACGGATCGGTGATGCCCGGGCCGGTCGGCCCCAACCCCTCCTTGACCATCGCCGCGCTGGCCGACCGCTCAGCCGAGCGGATCATCGACGACCACCGGCGGAACCCGGCAGGCAGGCCATGACGAACGACCAGGGCGCCCGTCCCGGCGCCGGCTCCCCCCGCAGGTCGCTGCTGCTGGCCGGCGGCGGGCTGAAGGTGGCCTTCCAGGCCGGCGTCCTCCAGGTGCTGCTCGACGAGGCCCGGCTCCGCTTCGACCACGTCGACGGCGCGAGCGGGGGCGTGTTCAACCTGGCCATGTACTGCCAGGGGATGTCCGGGCGCGAGATCGCCGACAACTGGCGGGAGCTGCGCCCGCTCAAGGGCGTCAGCCCGAACTGGCGCGAGCTGGTCAAGGGTCCGTACGCCCGCTCCCTGTTCACGCTGGAGGGGTACCGGCGCCATGTGTTCCCTGCCTGGGGGCTCGACTGGAGGAAGATCCGGGCCACCGAGCGCGAGGCCACCTTCAATCTCTACAACTTCAGCGCCAACGAGCTCGAGACCGTGACCCCCGACCGCATGGACGAGGAGCGCTTCGCCTCCGGGGTGTCCCTGCCCATGTGGTTCCCTCCGGTCGTCATCGACGGCCAGACGTACATCGACCCGGTGTATCTGACCGACGCGAACGTGGAGGAGGCGATCCGGCGCGGCTGCGACGAGCTGTGGATCGTCTGGACGGTCAGCCGGCGCCAGCGCTGGCGGAACGGCTTCGTGGCGAACTACTTCCATATCGTCGAAGCGGCGGCCAACGGCGAGCTGCTGCACTGGCTGCGACGGATCGAGGCCAACAACGACGCCGAACGCCGCGAGGAGGGCGGGGAGTTCGGGCGCGTGATCGACGTCAGGCTCCTCAGCTCCGAGGTGCCGCTGAACTATCTGGTCAACTTCTCCAGGTACCGGTTCGCCCAGGCCGTCGAGCTCGGCGTGCACAAGGCGCGCCGCTGGTGCGAGAGCCAGGGCATCCCGCTGGCCCCCGGTCCCGAGCCGAGCGAGCCGGACGACGAGACGCGCGTCCGGTTCACCGAGCGCATGACGGGCTCGGTCGCGTTCGGCGAGAGCGCCTTCCAGCCGGTGGACGCACCGGAGGCGGAGGCCGGGGCGCGCGCGGACCTCGCCGTGGAGCTGACCATCGACATTCGCGGCGTGGACCGCTTCGTCGTCAGCCCCGAGCACAGGGCGTCGGCGACGGGCTGGATCGAGTGCCAGGAGCTGGGCGGACGGCTGCCGGTCGACGAGGGCGTCTTCCAGCTGCTCGTCGAGCGGTCGGACCCGGACGGCGCCGACCCGCCGGACACCGATCCGGCGCATCTGCGCATGCTGTACCGCCTGTACTTCTCCGACCGCGCCGGCCACCGGCTCACCCTCACCGGCCACAAGGAGGTCAGCGAGGACTCGCGCGAGGGCCTGTGGAGCGACACCTCCGTCCTCTACACCCGCGTTCTGCGCGGCCACGTCGGCCCCGGCGAGGAGGACGGCGCGCAGACGGTGGCCTCCGGGGTGATCCGCATCCGTCCGGCCGACTTCCTCAAGCAGCTCACCACCTTCCGCGCCGACGCCCCGACGATCCCGGGCCGTGTGACGGCGCTGCGCCGCTTCGGGCAGTTCTTCTTCGGCAAGCTGTGGGACGTGTACGGGCAGAAGGTGCTGCCCTGGTCGCCGCTGTGACCTGACGCCGTGCGAGCGCACGCGGCGGGGCGGGACCGTCGCGGCCGCCCTCCCCTGCTCGAAGCAGCAGGTCGCGCGGCCAGTAGAGTGCGGCTCCGTCCCCTTGTCGACTCTTCGAGGTACGTGCCGTGAGTTCCGCAGCCCCCGAGCCCGCCGTCCCTGTCGTCGCGGTCGTCGGGATCGGCGCCGACGGCTGGAGCGGGCTCTGCGCCGCCGCGCGCGACGCGCTGCGGGACGCCGAGGCGATCGTCGGCGGGCCGCGGCAGCTGGACCTCGTGCCGGCCGAGTGCCCCGGCGAGCGCGTGGCGTGGCCGACGCCGCTGCGGGAGAGCCTGCCCGGCGTGTTCGCTGCGCGGGCCGGGCGGCGTGTGGCCGTGCTGGCCAGCGGGGACCCGATGTTCTACGGGATCGGGCGCGCCCTGGCCGAGGAGTTCGGCGCCGAGCGGCTGCGGGTGCTGCCGCACCCCTCGTCCGTGTCGTACGCGTGCGCGCGGCTCGGCTGGCCGGTGGAGGACGTCGACGTGGTCACGCTGGTGGGCCGGCCCGCCGCGAACCTCGCCGCCGCGCTGCACGACGGCCGGCGGCTGCTGGTGCTCTCCGCGGGCGCCGCCACGCCCGGCGAGGTGGCGGGCCTGCTGCGGGAGCGGGGGTTCGGGGCGAGCCGGATGCGGGTGCTGGAGCAGCTGGGGTCCGAGCGGGAGCGGCAGACCGACGGCGTCGCGGGCCGGTGGGACCGCCCGGCGGGCGACCCGCTCAATGTGATCGCCCTCGACTGCGCCCGGGACGAGGGCGCGCTGCGGCTGGGCGCGGCGCCCGGGCTGCCGGACGAGGCGTACGACAGCGACGGCCAGCTCACCAAGCGGCATGTGCGCGCCGCCACGCTCGGGGCGCTCGCGCCCGCGCCCGGGGAGCTGCTGTGGGACGTCGGCGGCGGCTCCGGCTCGATCGCGATCGAGTGGATGCGCACCCACCGCTCCTGCTCGGCGATCACCGTCGAGCGCGACGAGACGCGCGCGGAGCGGATCGGCCGTAATGCGCACGCCCTCGGTGTTCCCACGCTGCGCGTCGTCACCGGCCGCGCGCCGCGGGCGCTGGACGCGCTGCCCACGCCGGACGCCGTGTTCGTCGGCGGCGGGCTGACCGCCCCCGGACTGCTGGAGGCCTGCTGGGAGGCCCTGCCCGCGGGCGGGCGGCTGGTCGCCAACACGGTGACGCTGGAGTCCGAGGCGCTGCTCGCCGACTGGTACCGCCGGCACGGCGGCGAGCTCGTACGGCTCGCGGTCGCGCACGCCGTCCCGGTGGGCGGCTTCACCGGCTGGCGGCAGGCGATGCCGGTGACCCAGTGGAGCGTTGTGAAATCCCCTCTGCACGTCCCGTCAGGAGAACAGCGATGACCGTGTACTTCATCGGCGCCGGGCCCGGCGCCGCCGACCTGATCACGGTGCGCGGCGCCCGCACGCTGGCCGCCTGCCAGGTCTGCCTCTACGCGGGCAGCCTGGTGCCGCGCGAGCTGCTGGCCGAGTGCCCGGCCGACGCCCGGCTGATCGACACCGCCGAGCTCAACCTCGACCAGATCACGGCGGAGTTGGTGCGCGCCCACGAGGAGGGCCACGACGTGGCCCGGCTGCACTCCGGCGACCCGTCCGTCTTCAGCGCCGTCGCCGAGCAGATGCGGCGGCTGGACGCGGCGGGCGTCGCGTACGAGGTGGTGCCGGGGGTGCCCGCCTTCGCGGCGGCCGCGGCGGCGCTGGGGCGGGAGCTGACCGTGCCGACCGTCGGCCAGACCGTCATTCTGACCCGCGTCTCCCAGCAGGCCACGCCCATGCCCGAGGGCGAGGACCTGGCCACCCTCGGCCGCAGCGGGGCGCTCCTGGTGCTGCACCTCGCCGCGCGGTACGTCGACCGGGTGGTCGAGGAGCTGCTGCCGCACTACGGCGAGGACTGCCCGGCCGCGGTCGTCGCGATGGCCAGCCGCCCCGACGAGCTGGTGCTGCGCGGCACGCTGTCGGACATCGCGGAGCAGGTGAAGACGGCGGGCGTGGTCCGCACCGCCGTGATCATGGTCGGCCGCACGCTGGGCGCGGAGCAGTTCCGGGACAGCCACCTGTACTCAGCCGACCGCGAGCGCCCGCACACCTGCTAGCGGGACGGCCACCGGCCCCACGCGCCGCACGACACGGGCACGCCCTCCCGGCCCCGTGCGCCCCACGGCCCAGCCCCGTCACCCGTCGCGTGGCTCGCTTGTGCCGACCACCGTGCCCGCGCGGTCGATGCAGATGACGTCGACCGCGACCGGCGCTCCGCGCAGTACGTCCAGAGCCTGGTCGCGGGCCGCCACCGCGACCAGGTCGCCCAGCGGAACGCCGGCGGCCATGCACAGCTGCAGGGCCGCCAGCCCCGTGTTGGCCGTCGCGACCTGGGCGGCGAGCGCCTCGTCCGCGCCGCCGCGGCGGGCCAGAGCGGCCAGGAAGCCCTTGTCCACCTGCGAGCGGCCGGAGTGCAGGTCCAGGTGGCCGGCCGCGAGCTTGGAGAGCTTGGCGAACCCGCCGCAGATCGTCAGCCGCTCGACCGGGTGCCGGCGTACGTACTTCAGCACCGCGCCCGCGAAGTCCCCCATGTCCAGCAGTGCGTCCTCCGGCAGGCCGTGGACCGCGACGACCGTCTTCTCGGACGTCGAGCCGGTGCAGCCGGCGACATGGGTGCGCCCGGCCGCCCGCGCCACGTCCACGCCGCGGCGGATGGAGTCGATCCAGGCGGAGCAGGAGTACGGGACGACGATGCCGGTGGTGCCGAGGATCGAGAGGCCGCCCAGGATGCCCAGCCGGGGGTTCCAGGTGGAGCGGGCGATCTCCTCGCCGTGGTCGACGGAGACGGTGATCTCGACGTCCGCGCGGGCCCCGTGCCGGGCGGCGACCTCGGCGACGTGGTCCCGCATCATCTGGCGGGGGACGGGGTTGATCGCGGGCTCGCCGACGTCGAGCGGCAGGCCGGGGCGGGTGACCGTGCCCACGCCCGGTCCCGCGCGGAAGACGACTCCCGCGCCGGGCGCCAGCGCGCGTACCCTGGCGCGAATCAGCGCGCCGTGGGTGACGTCCGGGTCGTCGCCCGCGTCCTTGACGACGCCGGCCATGGCGCACTGGGCGCTCAGCTCCCGCGCCGCGAGGGCGAAGGCGGGCGTCTGGCCCTTGGGCAGGGTGATCGTGACGGGGTCGGGGAACTCGCCGGCGAGCAGCGCGGTGTACGCGGCGGTGGTCGCGGCCGTCGCGCAGGCGCCGGTCGTCCATCCGTGCCGCAGACCGGTGTGCTTGAGTTGGGCGCTGCGCCCGCCGCCGCCCGTACTCGAACTCATGGATGGACTCCGATGCACGTACTGATCCTCGGCGGGACCACGGAGGCCCGCGCGCTCGCCGAGACGCTGCACCCGGCGGTGCGGGTCACGAGCTCCCTCGCGGGGCGCGTCGCCGCGCCGAGGCTGCCGCCGGGCGAGGTCCGGATCGGGGGCTTCGGCGGAGCCGAGGGCCTCGCGCGCTGGGTGCGCGAGCACGCGGTGGACGCGGTCATCGACGCCACGCATCCTTTCGCCGGGACGATCAGTTTCAACGCGGCCGCGGCGGCCGCCGCGGCCCATGTTCCCCTGCTGGCTCTGCGCCGCCCCGGCTGGGTCCCGGTCGAGGGCGACGACTGGCACGAGGTCGGCTCGCTGTCCGAGGCGGCCGAGGCGGTGCGGGGGCTGGGGCGCCGGGCGTTCCTGACGACGGGGCGGATGGGCCTGGAGGCCTTCGCCCACGTCGACGACGTGTGGTTCCTCGTCCGCTCGGTGGACGCGCCGGCCGCGCCGGCGCCGCCGCGCATGGAGGTGCTGCTGGACCGGGGGCCCTTCACGCTGGAGGGCGAGCGGGAGCTGCTGCAGGCGCACCGGATCGACGTGCTGGTGACGAAGGACAGCGGGGGCGCGGCGACGGCGCCGAAGCTGCGGGCAGCCCGGGAGGCGGGCGTCCCGGTCGTCGTCGTCCGGCGCCCGAAGGCGCCGGAAGGCGTGCGGGTCGCGCGGGACGTGCCCGAGGCGGCCGCCTGGGTGCGGGAGCTGACTCCCGGCGCGACCGCCTGAGCGACTCCCTGGACGCACCGCGACTCCCGGAAGCGCCGACCTCGGCCGCGGCCGAAGCCGCGCCGAAGCTGCGGGCGGCGCGGGAGGCGGGCGTCCCGGTCGTCGTCGTCCGGCGCCCGAAGGCGCCGGAGGGCGTGCGGGTCGCACGGGACGTGCCCGAGGCGGCCGCCTGGGTGCGGGAGCTGACTCCCGGCGCGACCGCCTGAGCGATTCCCTGGACGCACCGCGACTCCCGAGAGCGTCGGCTTCGGCCGCGGCCGAAGCCGCGGTCAGCGCACGCCTGCCCTAGGCCTCCGGGTACCTCCGCGGCGTCCAGGTCACCGTCGAGCCGTCCGCCCGGGCGACGGCCTGCGTCTGCGAGGACCCGATCAGCAGGATCGTGCGCATGTCGACCTCGCTGGGCTCCAGGTCGGCCAGGCGCAGCACCCGCACCGACTCCTCCGGGCCGCCCACGTCGCGCGCCACGACCACCGGGGTGTCCGGGGCGCGGTGCTCCAGCAGCAGTTCGCGCGCCTTGGCGACCTGCCAGGTGCGGCTGCGCGAGCCGGGGTTGTACAGCGCGAGGACCAGGTCGGCCGCGCAGGCCGCGCGCAGCCGCTCCGCGATGACCTCCCAGGGCTTGAGCCGGTCGGAGAGCGAGATCGTCGCGTAGTCGTGGCCGAGCGGCGCGCCCGCGCGCGCCGCCGCCGCGTTGGCCGCGGTCACGCCCGGCAGGACGCGCACCGGCACGTCCGCGTAGGGCTCCTGCGCCGCGACCTCCAGGACCGCCGTGGCCATCGCGAAGACGCCGGGGTCGCCGCCGGAGACGACGGCCACGCGCCGCCCCTTGCGGGCCAGGTCGAGCGCGAACTCCGCGCGCTCGGACTCCACCTTGTTGTCCGAGCCGTGGCGCCGCTGGCCGGGCCGCGCGGGCACCCGGTCCAGGTACGTGGTGTAGCCGACGAGGTCGTCCGCGCCCGCGAGGGCGCCTCGGGACTCCGGCGTCAGCCAGGGCGCGCCCGCGGGCCCGGTGCCGACGACCACGACCTCGCCCGAGCCCTCCTCGCGGACCGCCGGGCCCGTGTCGACGCGGGAGGGCAGGACCGCCACGGAGAAGTAGGGAACCGACTGCGGGTCCACCGAGGCCAGTTCGCCGGTGCGCTCCCCGGCCATCGTGGCCCGCTCCACATAGCGCGCGTCGTCCAGGCGGCCTGCCCGCTCCAGCGCGCGCCGCACCGTCGGGAAGGTCCGGCCGAGCTTCATCACGACCGCCGAGTCGGCCGCGGCGAGGCGGGCGGTCAGCTCGTCCTCCGGGAGGGTGCCCGGAATGATCGTGAGGGTCTCCTCGGCCTCGCACAGGGGCTCTCCGAGCCGGGCGGCGGCGGCGCTCACCGAGGTGACGCCGGGGACGACCTCGGTCGGGTAGCGGTGCGCCAGACGCTTGTGCATGTGCTGGTACGAGCCGTAGAAGAGCGGGTCGCCCTCGGCGAGGACGGCGACCGTGCGCCCGGCGTCCAGATGCGCGGCGAGCCGGGCGGCGGCCTCCTCGTAGAAGTCGTCGAGGGCGCCGCGGTACCCGCCCGGATGGTCCGTCGTCTCGACGGTGATCGGGTACATGAGGAGTTCCTCGATATGGTCCTCGCGGATGTGCTTCGCCGCGATCGTCCGCGCGAGGGACCGGCCGTGGCGGGCCGAGTGGTACGCGACCACGTCCGCCTCGCCGATGACCTCGGCGGCCCGCAGCGTCATCAGCGACGGGTCGCCGGGCCCCAGCCCGACTCCGTACAGCCGCCCGGTCATTCGGCCTCACTCGCGATCGCGTTGATCGCGGCGGCGGCGATGGCGCTGCCGCCCCGCCGTCCGCGCACCACCAGGTGCTCCAGCGCCAGCGGGCTGGCCGCCAGCGCGTCCTTGGACTCGGCGGCGCCGATGAAGCCCACCGGCACCCCGATGACCGCGGCGGGCCGGCCCGCGCCCTCCGCGATCATCTCCAGCAGTCGGAACAGCGCGGTCGGCGCGTTGCCCACCGCGACGACGGACCCCTCCAGCCGGTCCCGCCACAGTTCGAGCGCGGCGGCGCTGCGGGTGGTGGCCATCTTCTCGGCGAGCTCGGCGACGCCGGGCTCCGCGAGCGTGCACAGCACCTCGTTGTCGGCGGGCAGCCGCTTGCGGGTCACCCCGCTCGCGACCATCCGCGCGTCGCACAGGATCGGGGCGCCGGCGCGCAGCGCCTCGCGCGCCCGCGCCACGACGCCGGGCGTCCAGCCGAGGTCCTCGACGAGATCCGTCATGCCGCAAGCGTGGATCATCCGTACGGCGACCTGGCTGACGTCGGCCGGCAGTCCGGCGAGGTCCGCCTCGGCCCGGATGGTGGCAAAGGACTGCCGGTAGATGGCCGGGCCGTCCTTCTCGTAGTCGAACACTGGCTTCTCGCTCATCTCTTCACTGCGTCTGCTCGGTCACGGGTGGGGTGCGCGCCGCCGCGATGGCGTCGGCGAGTGCGGGTGTCGGCACGCCCCGCGGTAAGGACGGGCTCTGGCCGGCTGGGGCGTGGCCGGACCTCCGGACGGAGATCTCGTAGCCGTCGGGCGTGGCGACCGCGTCGGTCCAGTCCGTTCCCTGGGGGTGGCCGCAGCGGCGTTCGCAGCCGGACCAGTACACGGGCAGCACGCCGGCGGGCTGCTCCGTGGCCGCCTGGACCGCGGCACAGGCGTCGGCCCGTACGTCGGTGAGCGACTTGGCGCAGCCGGGCCGGCCCGTGCACGCGCCGACGCCCGCCCAGGGGTCGTGGGCGGCGGTGACGAGTCCGGCGTCGGCGAGTTCGGCGAGCCTGGGCGGCGCCGCGGCGGCCGTCAGGCCCGGCAGCACGATGCCTCGCCAGGGGGTGACCCGCAGTTCGGCCGTGCCGTCGTGGGCGGCGACGGCCGCCAGCGTCCGCCACTGCGCGGCCGTCAGCCGGCCCAGCCGCGCGAGGACGGACAGGGAGCGGCCCGCCGGCCCTGCGACGATCCCGAGCTCCGGGATCGCGGGCGGGGCCGGGGCGAGGGGCGTCTCGCCGGGCTCGGCCGGGAAGGTCGCGTCGAGGCCGTGGGCGGCGAGCCGTTCGGCGACGGCGGCTGCCGACAGGCGGGCCTGCGGGGGCAGTTCGCGCACACGCCAGGCGCGCGTGGCGCCCGCGGCGGCGAGGAAGGCGTCGGCGGCGAGCAGCGCGGCCCGCGCCGTGTCGTTCGCCCCGATGCGTACCGGTTTCGGGTCGCCTGCGACGAGGAGCAGCGCCTGACCGGCCGGCTGAGCGAGAATTGTCACATCGGGGCCGAGGGCGGCGACGTCGCCGCGGCCGTCGTCGAAGGCGAAGAGGAAGCGGCCGGACAGCGCGGTCGCGCTCTCGCTCGCGCACAGCAGCCGGTCCAGCGCCCGGGCCCAGGGCTGCACGTCCGCGTGCCCGCGCCCGTCGAGGCCGCTGAGCGGGGAGGCGACGATGTTGCGGACGCGCTCGTGGCGGGGCGCGGGCAGCAGTCCCGCCGCGTCCAGCAGCCGGGCCAGTTCCGCGCCGCAGCCGTCGTCCAGGCCGCGCAGCTGCACATTGCCGCGGGAGGTGACGTCGAGGCTGCCGTCGCCGAGCCGCTCGGCGGCGTCGGCCAGGGCGTGCGCCTGGTCGGCGGCGAGCACGCCCGCCGGGATGCGGACGCGGGCGAGGGCGCCGTCGTCCGCTGTGTGCAGGCGAAGCGCGCCCGGGCAGGCGTCGCCGCCGTCCCGTATGGGGCGTTCGTCCCCTTGGGGGGCGGGCGAGGCGGCCGGTGGCATGGCCGCGAGCATACCGACCATCACACAAGCCGTATCCCCTGCTCAGCAGCCGGGCCCCTACTATGCTCAGCGACGGGCCGATCGGCCCGCCACAGCCGAAGACGGCGTCAGGGGAGGAAGCCCGGTGAGAATCCGGCGCGGTCCCGCCACTGTGAGCCCGGCGACTGCCGGGTGAGCCAGGAACTCCCGCCGTTCACACGACCACCCGGGGCGCGGACATCCCCGAGGAAGGCCTGCGCACGCATGATCCTGCTGCTGTCGACCTCCGACACCGACCTGCTGAGCGCGCGTGCCGCGGGCGGCCCGGTGCCGTACCGGTTCGCGAACCCCTCTCGGCTCTCCCTCGACGAGCTGCCCGGCCTGCTGGAGGGCGCGGACCTCGTCGTCGTACGTCTCCTGGGCGGTCTGCGCGCCTGGCAGGAGGGCCTTGACCTGCTGCTCGCCGACGACCAGCCGCGGCCCGTGGTGGTGCTCTCCGGCGAACAGGCCCCCGACGCCCAGCTGATGGAGGCCTCCACGGTCCCCGTCGGCCTCGCGGCCGAGGCGCACGCCTACCTCGCGCACGGCGGCCCCGCCAACCTGGAGCAGCTCGCGCGGTTCCTCTCCGACACCGCGCTGCTCACCGGCCACGGCTTCGAGCCGCCCGCCGCCGCGCCCACCTGGGGCCCGCTGGTCCGCGAGGCGACGCGGCCCGCGGACGGCCCGCTGATCGCGGTGCTCTACTACCGCGCGCACCACATGAGCGGCAACACCGCCTTCGTCGACGCCCTGTGCGGCGCGATCGAGGACGCCGGCGGCCGTCCCCTGCCGCTGTACGTGGCCTCGCTGCGGGCGCCCGAGCCGGAGCTGCTCGACGAACTGCGCACCGTGGACGCCATCGTGACCACCGTGCTGGCGGCGGGCGGCACCAAGCCGGCCGAGGCGTCGGCCGGCGGCGACGACGAGTCCTGGGACGCGGGCGCGCTGGCCGCGCTCGACGTGCCGATCCTCCAGGCGCTGTGCCTGACCGGCCCGCGCAGCACCTGGGAGGAGAACGACGAGGGCCTGTCCCCGCTGGACGCGGCGAGCCAGGTGGCGGTGCCCGAGTTCGACGGCCGTCTGATCACCGTCCCGTTCTCCTTCAAGGAGATCGACGAGGACGGCCTGCCGGCGTACGTCGCCGACCCCGAGCGCGCCGCCCGCGTCGCCGGAACGGCCGTGCGCCACGCGCGGCTTCGCCATATCCCCAACGCCGACAAGCGCCTCGCGCTGGTGCTGTCCGCCTACCCGACCAAGCACTCCCGCATCGGCAACGCGGTCGGCCTGGACACCCCCGCCTCCGCCGTCGCCCTGCTGCGCCGGCTCCAGGCCGAGGGGTACGACTTCGGCGCGGAGGAGGTGCCCGGCCTCGCGTCCGGCGACGGCGACGAGCTGATCTACGCGCTCATCGAGGCGGGCGGCCACGACCAGGACTGGCTCACCGAGGAGCAGCTCGCCCGCAACCCGGTCCGCATCCCCGCGGCCGACTACAAGCGGTGGTACGCGGGTCTGCCGCAGGAGCTGCGCGCGTCCGTCGAGGAGCACTGGGGCCCCGCGCCCGGCGAGATGTTCCTGGACCGCAGCCGCAACCCGGAGGGCGACATCGTGCTCGCGGCCCTGCGCCGCGGCAATCTGCTGATCCTCATCCAGCCGCCGCGCGGCTTCGGCGAGAACCCGATCGCGATCTACCACGACCCCGATCTGCCGCCCTCGCACCACTACTTGGCGGCCTACCGCTGGATCCAGGCCGCCCGCGAGGACGGCGGCTTCGGCGCGGACGCCATGGTGCACCTGGGCAAGCACGGCAACCTGGAGTGGCTGCCGGGCAAGAACGCGGGCCTGTCCGCGGCCTGCGCGCCCGACGCCGCGCTCGGCGACCTCCCGCTGGTCTACCCGTTCCTGGTCAACGACCCGGGCGAGGGCACCCAGGCCAAGCGGCGTGTGCACGCGACCCTCGTCGACCACCTCGTGCCGCCCATGGCGCGCGCCGAGTCCTACGGCGACATCGCCCGGCTGGAACAGCTCCTCGACGAGTACGCCGCCATCTCCTCCATGGACCCGGCGAAGCTGCCCGCCATCCGCGCGCAGATCTGGACCCTGATCCAGGCCGCGAAGCTCGACCACGACCTCGGTCTCGAGGACCGGCCGGACGACGACGGCTTCGACGACTTCCTGCTGCACGTCGACGGCTGGCTGTGCGAGGTCAAGGACGCCCAGATCCGCGACGGACTGCATGTGCTGGGCGGCGCGCCCACCGGCCCCGAGCGCGTCAACCTGGTGCTGGCCATTCTGCGGGCCCGTCAGATCTGGGGCGGCACGACGTCGCTGCCCGGTCTGCGCGAGGCGCTCGGCCTGGACGAGTCCGCCGCCACGCGCACCACCGCCGACGAGGCGGAGGAGCAGGCCCGCTCGCTCGTGCAGGCCATGGAGGACGCCGGGTGGGACCCGGCCGCCGTCGAGCGCGTCGCCGCCGGGCGCTCCCCCGACGTCGCCGCGGTGCTGGCCTTCGCGGCGCGCGAGGTCGTCCCGCGGCTGGCGGCGACCTCCGACGAACTCGCCCACGCCGTGCACGCGTTGAACGGCGGCTTCGTCCCCGCCGGGCCGTCCGGGTCGCCGCTGCGCGGTCTGGTCAACGTCCTGCCGACGGGCCGCAACTTCTACTCCGTCGACCCCAAGGCCGTGCCCAGCCGCCTCGCGTGGGAGACCGGCCAGGCGCTCGCCGACTCGCTGCTGGAGCGCTACCGCACCGACAACGGCGACTGGCCCACGTCGGTGGGCCTGTCCCTGTGGGGCACCAGCGCGATGCGCACGAGCGGCGACGACGTCGCCGAGGCGCTGGCGCTGCTCGGCGTCCGCCCGGTCTGGGACGACGCCTCGCGCCGGGTCACCGGCCTGGAGCCGATCCCGCTCGCCGAGCTGGGCCGCCCGCGCGTCGACGTCACGCTGCGCATCAGCGGCTTCTTCCGCGACGCGTTCCCGCACACCATCGGGCTGCTGGACGACGCGGTGCGGCTGGCCGCCTCGCTGGAGGAGCCCGCCGAGGAGAACTACGTACGGGCGCACACCCAGGCCGACCTCGCCGCCCACGGCGACGAGCGCCGCGCCACCACCCGTATCTTCGGCTCCCGCCCCGGCACGTACGGCGCGGGCATCCTCCAGCTGATCGACAGCCGCGACTGGCGCACCGACGCCGACCTCGCCGAGGTCTACACGGTGTGGGGCGGCTACGCCTACGGCCGCGAGCTGGACGGCCGTCCGGCGCGCGAGGAGATGGAGACGGCGTACAAGCGCATCGCGGTGGCGGCGAAGAACACCGACACCCGCGAGCACGACATCGCGGACTCCGACGACTACTTCCAGTACCACGGCGGAATGGTCGCCACCGTGCGGGCGCTGCGGGGCACGGCCCCCGAGGCGTACATCGGCGACTCGACCCGCCCCGAGACGGTCCGCACCCGCACGCTCGTCGAGGAGACGTCCCGCGTCTTCCGCGCCCGGGTGGTCAACCCCCGCTGGATCGAGGCGATGCGCCGCCACGGCTACAAGGGCGCGTTCGAACTCGCCGCCACCGTGGACTACTTGTTCGGCTACGACGCGACGACGGGCGTGGTCGCCGACTGGATGTACGACAAGCTCACGGAGACCTACGTCCTGGACCCGGAGAACCGCGCCTTCCTCAAGGAGGCCAACCCCTGGGCGCTGCACGGGATCGCGGAGCGGCTGCTGGAGGCGGAGTCGCGGGGGATGTGGGCGAAGCCCGACCCGGCCGTGCTGGAGGCGCTGCGGCAGGCGTTCCTGGAGTCCGAGGGCGACCTGGAGGGCCAGGACTGAGCCGGGCTTGAACAGGCCGACGGCCTCCGGCCCTCGCAAGAGGACCGGAGGCCGTCACCACGTGAAGGGGCGGAGCGTCACTCAGGGAACTGGCCCTGCTCCATCGAGCCTTCCTGCTTGCTCTGCTCCTGAAGCCGGCGCGCCCGCTCCTGGAGCTTCTGACGCTCCTGCGGGTCGCTCGCGCGCTGCGCGGCCTCCGTCAGCTGCTGCGCCTTGTCGCGCATCTGCTGGGCACGGCCTCGGGATTCGCCTGAAACGCTCATCGTCACTCCTTGACGTAGGGAGAGCGGTTCCCTCCAGCGAACCAGGCCTCCGTCACGCTCGCACGTCGAAGCGTCACCGTCTGTCATCGTCCGTGGTGAGGCCGGAGCCGCCGCCCGGCAGCGGCTGCTCGGTCCAGATCACCTTGCCGTCCGCCGTGTAGCGGGTCCCCCAGCGCTCGGCGAACTGCGCGACCAGGAACAGCCCGCGCCCGCCCTCGTCCGTGATCGCCGCCTGGCGCAGATGCGGCGAGGTGCTGCTGTGGTCGGAGACCTCGCAGATCAGGCTGCGGTCGCGGATCAGGCGTACGCGGATGGGGCCGGCGGAGTAGCGGATGGCGTTGGTGACGAGCTCGCTGAGGATGAGCTCGGTCGTGAACGCCTCCTCGTCCAGGTCCCATTCGGCCAGCTTGCGGGCGACGGCGGCCCGCACCTGCGAGACGGCCGAGGGGTCGGACGGCACGTCCCAGTCGGCGACGTGCGCGGAGTCCAGTACGCGGGTGCGGCTGACGAGCAGCGCGATGTCGTCGCGCTGACGCTCCGGCAACAGCGCCTGGATCACTGCCTCGCAGGTCTCCTCGGGCGTCTTGTCGGCGTTCTCGGACAGGGTGCGGCGCAGCGCCGCGAGGCCCTCGTCGATGTCGCGGTCGCGGTCCTCGACGAGCCCGTCGGTGTAGAGCACCAGCCGGCTGCCCTCGGGCAGCTTCACCTCGAGGGTCTCGAAGGGCAGCCCGCCGAGCCCGAGCGGCGGGCCGCCGGGGACGTCGGCGAAGACGGCGGTGCCGTCGGGCTGGACGAGCACGGGCTGGAGGTGGCCGGCCCGGGCCATGGTGCACCGCCCGGTCACCGGGTCGTAGATGGCGTACAGGCAGGTGGCGCCGGTGACGCCCGCGTCGGCGTCGTCGGCGGTCTCGTCCTGGTCGATGCGGGCCACCAGTTCGTCCAGGTGCCACAGCAGCTCGTCGGGCGGCAGGTCGAGGGTGGAGAAGTTGTGCACCGCGGTGCGCAGCCGGCCCATGGTGGCCGCCGCGTGCAGGCCGTGGCCGACGACGTCGCCGACCACGAGCGCCACCCTGGCCCCGGGGAGCGGGATGATGTCGAACCAGTCGCCGCCGACGCCGCCGAGCCCGCCGAGCCCGGCCTGGGCGGGCAGATAGCGGTAGGCGACGTCCATGGCGTACTGCTCGGGGAGTCCGCGGGGCAGCAGGCTGCGCTGGAGGGTGACCGCCATGGTGTGCTCGCGGGTGTAGCGGCGGGCGTTGTCGACGCTCACCGCGGCGCGGGCGACCAGCTCCTCGGCGACGGAGAGGTCCTCCTCCTCGAACGGCTCGGGCTTGCGCGAGCGCCAGAACATGGCCACGCCCAGGATGACCCCGCGGGCCTTCAGCGGAACCGCGATCATCGAGTGGATCCCGTACTCGACGAGCTGCCGGGCCCGCTCGGGGTCCTGCGCCTGCCAGCCGGAGAACGCGGCCAGATCGGCCTCGAGGACCGCCTCCCCCTTGCCGATGCCGAAGCCCAGCGGGGTGGACGGCAGGAACTGGAACAGCGAGCCGAGCGGGTAGAGCGCGGTGTCCTCCCGCAGCCCGCGGAAGGCCACCCGCCGTACGTCGGTGCCGGTGCCGCCGGTGGCGGTGGGCTCCTCGCCGCGCAGCACGGCGTCGAGCAGGTCGACGGTGGCGTGGTCGGCGAACCGGGTCGCGCCGAATTCGGCGAGCTCCTCGCAGGTGCGCACCACGTCCAGGGTCGTGCCGATCTCCGCGCCGGCGTCGTACAGCAGTTTGAGGCGCCCGCGGGCGACGTCGGCCTTCCCGGTGAGCGCGCGCAGCTCGGTGGTGTCGCGCAGGGTGGTGACGCTGCCGGGCGGCCCGCCGTCCTGGTCGGTCGCGCGCTGGTTGACGGCGAGCAGCCGGTCGCCGACGGGGTGCACCTCGTCGGTGGCGATCCGCCCCGAGGCCAGCAGCTGCGCGGTGGCGGGGTCCAGGCCCAGCTCGGTGACATGGCTGCCCTCGACGTCCGGCGGCAGGCCGAGCAGGCGGCGCGCCTCGTCGTTGGCGAGGAGCAGCCGGCCGTCGCCGGCGACGATGAGCACGCCTTCGCGCACGGCGTGCAGGACCGCGTCGTGGTGCTCGTACATCCGCGTCATCTCGGCTGGGCCCAGGCCATGCGTCTGGCGCCGCAGCCGGCGGCTGACCAGGGCTGTTCCGCCGGTGGTGAGCAGCAGGACGCCGCCCGCGGCGCCGAGGAGCAGGGGCAGCTGGTCCTCGACGACGCCGCTGACCCGGTCGATGGTGATGCCCGCCGACACCAGGCCGACGACCTTGCCGTCGCTTCCGAAGACGGGGACGGTGGCCTGGACGAGCGGCCCGATGGTCCCGACGATCTTCTCGGTGACGATCTCGCCGGCCAGCGCCGGCTCGAGATCGCCGACGAACTTCTTGCCGATCCGGTCCGGCAGGGGGTGGGTGTAGCGGATGCCGTCGGTGTTCAGGACGACGATGAAGTCGACCTCGGAGCGTTTGCGGGCCTCCTCGGCGCGCGGCTGGAGGATGACCGTGGGGTGTCCGCTCTCGAGGGCCGCCTCGATGCCGGGCGAGTTAGCGAAGGTCTGGGCGACGGCCACCGAGCGGTTGAGGGCCTCGCGCTCGCTGTCGGTCCGGCTCTGCAGGACCAGCGCCGCGATGGCGGCCGTGACGAGCAACACCACGATCGCCACCTGCAGGAGAAAGACCTGGCCTGCGACAGTTCGCATGCGGAGAACCGAGCGCGGGCGGCCGTAGCGTCCGGCCATGACCTCTTTCTACACCTCCCGCAAACGCCGGGCGAACCGCGCGATGCGGAGCGCTGTGGCCGCCGGTCAAGCCGGTAAGGGTCACATTTAAGCCCGACATGGGCCGTCGGAACAGATCTCCGGCGGGGTCGGCCTTGTCCGCCTCTTGTCCGCCGCGTCGTCAGCCGTCCTGCCCGTCGTCTTGTCCGCCGTCGGCTTCGGCCCTCGCGCGGGGGCCGCTGTCGCTAGGGTGAGCAGCGATGTTCACGCCCCTTGGCCCCACGTTCCGCGAGCTGGCCGTCCAGGCTCTCTCCTCGGTCGAGCACGGCTACGACCTGCTCGCTCCGAAGTTCGACGAGACCCCTTTCCGTACCTCCCCGCCCGTCCTCGACGCGGTGGCGGACGCCGTCCGCCCGCTCGGCCCGTTCCGGGCGGGCCTGGACGTGTGCTGCGGCACGGGGGCCGGGGCGGAGGTGCTGCGGGAGCTGTGCGAGGAGCGGGTCACGGGCGTCGACTTCAGCGCGGGCATGCTGGCCGCGGCCAGGGAGCGCCTGGGCGAGCGCCCCGAGGGGCCGGTCGTGGACTGGGTGCGGGCGGACGCGAGGGCGCTGCCCTTCGCGCCCGCGTTCGACCTGGCGGTGAGCTTCGGGGCGTTCGGGCACTTCCTGCCCGGCGAGCGGCCGGAGCTCTTCGCGCAGGTCCACGCGTCGCTGCGGCCCGGGGGCCGGTTCGTCTTCCCGATGCCCGCGCCGGCGAGGGTCGGCTCGCGGCTGTACTGGACGCTGTGGGGCTTCGACGCGGTGATGCGGGTGCGCAATCTGCTGTGGCGGCCGAGCTTCGTCATGTACTACCGCACCTTCCGGCTGCCGGAGGTGCTCGAGGAGCTGCGGCGGGCCGGTTTCGCGGTGGAGCTTCAGCCGCTGGAGGCGCTGGGGCGGCGTGCGGACGGGAGCCCTCGCTGCCGGATGGTCGTGGCGCGGAAGGACGGCCGGGGGCAATCAGGACAGAAGCTGTCTTGATTACCGGTCTGGGCCCGGGGCTGCGCGCCCCCGGGCGCGGCGGGCCGGCCCGGGGGCGTCGTGCGGTGCTGGAGCCGACCCGCTAGCCCTGTCGCAGAGTCAGGTCCTGCCGGTCGGCGACGAGTACGTACGGGAGCACGGGCGGCAGCCCGGACGTCCGCTCGAGCACGATCAGCGTGGCCTCGCCGGTCGCCGCGCCGGGCGTGAGCGTGAGGTAGCGGCCGAACCCGCCGGTGTTGGTCCAGGCGTGCTCCTCGCCGTCGCAGACGGCCGTGGTGCCGCCGGTGCCGACCTGGGCCTCGCCCTGGACCACCTTGGCGCCGATCACCACGGGCCCGGACTTGGCGCCGGAGCAGCGGTAGGTGCCGGTGAGCGTGAGCGTGCCGTCCGGGGCGATGCGCCCGGCCTTGTCGATGGTGACGGAGTCGGGGCTGAATCGCGCGCCCGCGCTGCCGGGGGTCATGACGGTGAGGGCGGCCGCGAGGCAGGCCGCGGAGACGAGCGAGGCTCGTCGGGCAGTGATCATGCCGGGCCCAACGAGCCTTCGGGACAGAGGTGTCGTACACCCGCCCGAACGGCCGACGCCCGAGCGACGGCGCCGCGCACTCGCACCCGCCTGGACCTGGGAATTCATATGCGGCCGGGGGGTTACGGGTGATACTCCTCCCCGTATGGATGACCTTCTGACCGAACGGCTGGCACTGCACCCCCTGACCGTCGACGAGGCGGAGCGGCTGGCAGCGGGCGGGCCGGCGGACGCCGGCCGCTGGGCGCCCGGCTACCCCTCCGCCGGCGACGTGGCCGGAGCGCGGCGCTTCCTCGACGTGTGCGCCGGCGCGGGCGATCCGCGGCCCTTCGGCGCGTACGAGATACGGCGCAGGCAGGACGGGCGGGCGATCGGCGGCGTCGGCTTCCACGACGCTCCGGACGAGGACGGCTCGGTCACGATCGGCTACGGCCTGATCGAGTCGGTCCGCGGCCAGGGGTACGCCTCCGAGGCACTGCGGGGGCTGCTGCGGTTCGCACGGGAGAGCGGCGTCGCCCGCGTGCTGGGCGACGCGGACCAGGACAACGCGGCGTCGCATCGCGTCATGGCGTCGGCGGGCATGGAGCTGTACGCCGAGGACGAGCGGCTGAGGTACTACCGGACCGTCTGGACGGGCTCCGCCTGACGGGGGCGCGGCCGTCCGATGGTGCTCGGGCCGCGCCTGGACGGCATCCGCCCGACGCCGGCGGAGGCGGCGAGTCTCGGCTCGCGGGCCGTCCGCGGCTTCAGAACTCGTCCACCGTGTGCGGCAGCAGCTCCGTGCGCAAGCCGCGCCTGGACGGCATCCGCCCGACGCGGGCGGATGCGGCGAGTCTCGGGCCGCAGGCCGTCCGCGGCTTCAGAACTCGTCCACCGTGTGCGGCAGCAGCTCCGTGCGCAGGGCCGCGTCCAGGGTCCGTGCCGCGCCCGGGGAGCGCTCCGCCGCCAGGCCCGCGCGGACCAGGTCCTCGACCCGGGCGCCGCCGAGGTAGCAGGACGCCAGGTCGCGGACGTCGAGGCTGAGGTCCGGCGGCTCGCCGCTCGGCTCGTACGCGCAGCCCCTCGGGCCGGCGGTGAGACGGAAGCGTCCCGCGTTGGCCGGGACGCGCTCGTCGCGCACCTCCAGCACGAGGTCGGCGTCGGCGGCCCAGGACCTGGCGGTCAGCGCCGCGCGGACGTCCACCAGCCGCACCCGCAGCGCGGGGAACTGCCGCTCGGCCCTGACCTGGTCGCGGTCGGCGGCGAAGAGCAGCAGCGGGTCGTCCAGCGGGCGGCCCCAGGCGCGCACCAGGCCGGTGAGGTCGACGGCGGCGAGGTAGCGCCACAGGGCGGCGGCGACGGCCGGGGTGTCGGCCTCCAGCTCGCCGACGCGGACCAGGCCCGGCTTGCGGGCCTCGTCGTCGCCGCCGCGCGTGCGGTAGACGGCGTAGCCGGCGAGCGGCTCGCCGAGCGCGACGATCCGCGGCGGGCTCAGCTCCTCGTCCTCCTCGTCCTCCTCGACGAGCCACTCCTCCCGCCACCACTGCGCGGAGCGTGAGGTGCGTCCGGCGCGCGCACGGCGGGTGGCGTCGTAGTACGGGCCGAGCGCCTCGGGCGCGTCGGCGGGGTCGATCAGGCGGAGCGGGCGCTCGTCGGGGTCGATGCGCAGGGCCAGCGGCCGGTCCGAGTCGATCTCCACGGTGACGCCCTGTGTGGCCGGGCCGAAGCCGAAGCGGCCGTAGATGGCGTCCTCGGAGGCCCAGAGCGCGGCGAGCGGACGGCCGTCGGCGGCGCAGCGGCACAGCAGCTCGTCGATCATCGCGCTGAGCACGCCGCGCCGGCGGTGGGTGGGCGCCACGGAGACGAAGGTGAGGGCGGGCGAGGGGAGTTCGCCGCCGGGCACGGAGAGGGTGAAGCGCAGGGCCGCGAGAACGCCGACGAGCGTGTCGCCGTCGTACGCCCCGATGCGCTCGCAGCCGAGCAGCACCTCGCGGTGGTGGGCGCGCTTGTCCTGATCGGGCCGGTCGTGGAAGACGAGATAGGCGAGCTCCAGGGCCCGGTCGACGTGGGCCTCGGGGATCTCGCGGATGTCGACGTACGCCGTGCCGCCCGTGCCGCCTGTGCAGTCCGTGCCGCCCGTGCTGTCGATGCCGTTCACCGTGCGCATACCCGGACAGTAACCCCGGACTATCGGACAGGCATCCGTATTTCGCCTCGCGCCAGACGGCCCCGGCCGGACGCCGAACGCCGCCCGGAACGCCGGACCCCGGCCGACCGCCCCTGGCGGGGGCGGCTGTTCGGGATCCGGCGCCGCCTCAGAGGGCGGAGAGCCGCTCCAGCGGGAACGGCGGCTGTGCCAGCGGGCGCACGGCCAGCCTGGTCAGCGGCAGCGCGTTGTCGTCGCCTGCCGTGCGGTTGGCGTGGAGCACCCCGCAGCCGGTGCAGCGGTGGACGAGCACCCACTCGCCGTCGCCGCGCACCGAGATGGCGAGCGGCTCCATGCGAGCGCCGCAGTCGGCCGCCCGGTCGCCGGGGGCGTCGTCGAGGTGACGGCTCCACAGGCAGTTCGGGCAGTGGTTGCGGTGACCGGTGCCGGCCGCGGACATCGACACGTCGAGACCGCAGTGCAGACAGCGGAAGGACTCGGCGCGCGCCTCGGACCGCGCGCGTCTGGAGGTGTTGCGTACGGAGGCGCCGCGCGCGGAGGCGTTGCGCGAAGAGGTGTTGCGGGACATCGTGGACACGACTCCTGGTGTGATGCGGTCAATGGGCGTCAGCTCTGAACGCCGCCTCGCATCAAGGGAGTTCATACCGCAGGGGCGGGAGGCCTTCCTCGATCGCGAGAACGGTTCCACTGGGCCCTGGGCATACACGCACCACCTCTGCGCTCGATTCGCGGTCCTCTCGATGAGAACCCGCGGCCGGCGCGCACGGCAAGCCATTTTCCCGCGGGTCGGCCCCGAGCCGACGGGGGCGCCGATCCTGTGATCCAGGCCACACGGCAGACGCATGGCTTATACGATCAGCTCGCAGCAGCGGGACCCAGGGCAGAGGGGGCACGAGTGCATCTGTTGGAACTCCGTGTGGACGCCGGCACGGAAGCCACCGCGGACCAGCTGGACCGCCAAGTCAAGAGCCTCTACCTCGATCTGCGGACGCTCGGGCTGCTCCGCGTCGAGCGCAAGCAGACCGCCCCGCCGCCCGGCTCGATGGCCGGGGCGGGGTACGAACTGGGGGTGCTGGTCCTCAGCGGCGCCTTCTCCGCCGCCGCTTTGAAGGCCGTGTCCACCGTGGTCGTGGAGCATCTGCGGCGCTCCAAGGCGCGTGCGGTGGAGTGGGAGTTCGGCGACTTCAAGGGGACGTTCGACGCCCTGTCCGCCCACGACCAGCGCACGCTCGTCGAGGCGCTGGCGCCCTACCTCGCCGCCTCGGCCGAGCAGGGCGCCGCGGCCGCGAGTCAGGGGCAGGGTGCGGGTCAGGGCGGCGACGGCGGGCCAGGGGGCGACGATGGCGGGTCAGCGCATCGCACTGCTGGTCGCGACTGACGGCTACACCGACCCGGGCCTCAACCAGCTGCGGGCGCCGGCCCGCGGCGCGTCCGAGCTCGCGAAGCTGCTCGAAGACCCGATGGTCGGGCGTTTCGACTATGTGCGCGCGATGCTCAACCGGCCCAAGGCCGAGATCGAGAGTTACGTCGAGGAGGTCCTGAGCGACCGCTCCCCCGACGATCTCGTGCTGCTCTACTTCTCCTGCCACGGCATCAGGAACGACAAGGACCGGCTGTTCTTCGCCACCTTGGGCACCAAGCTCCAGCGTCCGCACACCACCGCGATCCCCGCCGCGTTCCTGCACCACCTCCTCGACGAGTGCCAGGCCCGCAGCAAGATCGTGCTGCTCGACTGCTGCTACAGCGGCCTGTTCCACCGCGGCAACGCGCCCATGTCCGCGGCGCCGGTGGACGTCGAGTCGGCGCTCGTCGGACGCGGCACCTTCGTCATCACCGCCTCCACCGCGCTGGAGTACGCGTACGAGGGCGACCAGCTGACCCTCGACAATCCGCACCACGGCTCCCGGTTCACCGCCTCGGTGATCGAGGGCGTGAGCACGGGGCTGGCCGACCTGAACGGCGACGGCGTCATCACGCCCGACGAGCTGTACACCTTTGTGCACGACGCCGTGGTCAACCAGTCCGGCCCCGAGCAGACGCCCACCAAGTCCGGGCAGTGCGAGGGCAACGTCCCCCTGGCGTACGCGCCCCGCAGAGACTCCGCGGCCCGCCCCTCGGCCGGCGCGGGCAGAGCGGACGAGCTGCTGCTGGGGTCGCTGCTGCCGCCGCCCGTGGACACGGCCGACCGGGGCTTCATCTGCGACTCCTGGGAGGGCTCCTCGCGCCTGGCGGTGCCGATCGGCCGGATGGAGGCCGGGTCCGGCGGCGAGCCGATGTGCCTGGACTTCTCCAGCCGGGAGGGGAACGCGGCGGTCGTCGGACGACTGGGCAGCGGCAAGACGACCCTGCTGCGCGTCATGATCATGTCGCTGGCGCTGACGCACACACCCCACGAGGCGGAGTTCTACCTCCTGGAGGGCGCGGTCAACCGCCTCGGGGTGCTGCGTCGGATGCCGCACGTCACGATGGTCGCGGCGCCCCATGAGCACGACGCCGTCGCCGGCATCCTGAGCACGGTCAAGAAGGCCGTCGCGACGCGTCGTTCGCTGTTCCGGGAGCGCGACATCGACTCCATCGAGGAGTTCCGGGAGCTGCGCGCCTCGGGCGGGCTCCAGGGCGCGGCGGGCAGCGACGTCTTCCTGGTCGTCGACGGCTGGCTGGACTTCCATCTGGAGGATCCGGCCTTCGCCGACGAGATCCACCGGCTGGCCAACACCGGGCTCAACTACGGAGTCCACCTCTTCGCGTCCGCCCGCCGCTGGAGCGACTTCCCCACCGATCTGCTGGGGCTGCTGGGCACACGGGTCGAGCTCGCGCTGGACGCCCCCGACGAGTCGCTCGTCGACGCGTCGCTCGCCTCGTCGGTGGGCGTCGGCTGGGGACTGGCGCACCGCAGGCGCTTCAGGGTCGCGGTGCCCAGGATCGAGGACGTCGCCGATCCGGCCAGGGCGCGGCGCGCGCTGAGCGACGTCGCCGACCGGATCCGGGCGAGCTGGCTGGGGCTGAGACGAGAGGCGGCGGACGCCGCTCCGCTGGAGTCCTCCCCGTCCTTCGCCGAGCTGTTCGGCGTCGAGGACCCGGCGGCGCTGGACCTGGACGAGATCCGGCAGTCCCGGCCGACGGCCCTGCGGCTGCGGGTCCCCATCGGCGTCGGCCAGGGCGGCGAGCCGGTGCTGCTGGATCTGAAGGAGTCCGGCAGCAGCGGCATGGGTCCGCACGGTCTGTGCGTGGGCGCGAGCGGCTCGGGCAAGTCGGAGCTGCTGCGCACGCTGGTGCTGGGGCTCGCCCTCACCCACTCCTCGCAGACGCTGAACTTCGTCCTCGCCGACGGCAAGGGCGACGGCGCCTTCGACGGACTGCGCGACCTGCCCCATGTCTCGGCCGTCGTCGCCGGCTTCGCGGACGACCCCGGCATGGCCGACCGGCTGGGCGACGCGATCCACGGCGAGCTGCTGCGCCGCCAGAACCTGCTGCGCGGGGCGGGCGGCTACGCGAGCGCCCATGACTACCAGCGGGCCCGGGCCGCGGGCGCGCCGCTGGAGGACCCGCTGCCCTCGCTGGTGTTCGTCGTCGACGAGTTCTACGAGCTGCTGGACCGGCCCCAGTTCAACAGCCTGCTGATCATGATCGGCCGCCTCGGCCGCTCGCTGGGGGTGCATCTGCTGCTCTCCTCCCAGCGCCTGGAGGAGGGCAGACTGCGCGGCCTGGACACGTATCTCTCGTACCGCATCGGCCTGCGCACCTCCTCGGGGTCCGAGTCCCGCGCGGTGCTGGGCGTGCCCGACGCCCTGCATCTGCCGCCGGCGCCGGGCTCGGGCTATCTGAGGACCGGCGAGGAGACGACCCGCTTCCGGGCGGCGTACGTCTCGGGGGCCTGCCGCACGGACGGCGCCGCCGGCCTCGACGACGACGGGGCGGACACGCTGCTGGACGTCGTGGTGCGGCAGCTGGCGGGCAGGGGGCCGGTCGCGCATCCGATCTGGCTGCCGCCGCTGGACGCGTCGCCCTCGGTCGCGCAGCTGCTGCCGGCGCTGGCGACCTCGCCGGAGCGCGGCCTGCACCCGGCGGAGTACGGCGAGCGGGGCCGTCGTCTCGTCGTGCCGGTCGCGATCGTCGACAATCCGCTGGAGCAGCGGCGTGACGTGATGGAGCTGGACTTCTCGGGGCACATGGGGCACGGACTGGTCGTCGGGCGGCCGCAGTCGGGGAAGTCCACGCTGCTGCGGGCGGTCGTCGCCGCGTTCGCCCTCACCCACACGCCGGCCGAAGTGCAGTTCTACTGCCTGGACTTCGGCGGGGGCGGCATGTCCCAGCTCGCCGGCCTGCCGCATGTGGGGAGCGTGGCCTCGCGCCTCGAGGGCGAGAAGGTGCGCCGGACGGTGGCCGAGATAGCGATCTTCCTGGACGCGCGCGAGGAGCTCTTCCGCACCGAGGGCATCGACTCCGTCGCCGCCTTCCGGACCCGGCTGGCGGCGGGGCATCTGGAGGAGCAGCGGTGGGGCGATGTGTTCCTGGTCGTCGACGGCTGGTCGTCGTTCAAGACGGAGTACGAGCTCCTCGACCCGATGATCATGGACATCGCCGAGCGCGGCCCGGGCCTCGGGGTCCATCTGCTGATCAGCGCCTCCCGCCACATGGAGGTCCGCCCGGCGCTGCGCTCCCACCTCCTCACCCGGATAGAGCTGCGGCTCGGCGACCCGGCGGAGTCGGAGATCGACCGCGAGGAGGCGGAGAACGTCCCCATGGGCGCGCCCGGTCGCGGGCTGACGCCGCAGAAGCTGCACTTCCTGGCCGCGCTGCCCCGCCTCGCCGACTCCGACGGCCGGGACACGCTCGGCGAGGAGACGCAGAGGCTGGCCGCGACGGTCCGCTCGCACTGGCCGGGTCCGGCGGCCCCGCCCGTGCGGATGCTGCCGGACCTGCTCGGGGCGGACGAGCTCCCGAAGGCGGGGGCCTTCCCCGGGCGGGGCGTCCCCATCGGCGTCGACGAGGCCACGCTGACGCCGGTGTTCGTCGACTTCGAGACGGACCCGCTGCTGCTGGTCTTCGGCGAGAGCGAGTCCGGCAAGTCCTCGCTGCTGCGGCTGCTGGCGCGGCAGATCACCGCGCGGCACACCGCGGACCAGGCGATGCTGGTGGTGGCGGACTACCGGCGCTCGCTGCTGGGGGACGTGCCGAAGTCGTATCTGCTCAAGTACTGCACGTCGGGCGCGCAGTTGAAGGCGGTGCTCGGGGAGCTGGCGGAGTCCCTGGCCCAGCGGATGCCGTCCGAGCACACCACGCCCGAGCAGCTGCGCGACCGCAGCTGGTACCACGGGCGGGACGCCTATGTGCTCGTGGACGACTACGAACTGCTCAGCACCGGCGCGAACCCGCTGGCTCCGCTGTCGGACCATCTGCCCTTCGCCCGGGACCTGGGACTGCGGGTGGTGCTGGCCCGCAGCTCGGTGGGGGCCTCCCGGGCTTCGTACGAGCCGTTCCTCAGCCGTATGAAGGAGGCGGGCGCGCAGGGTCTGGTGCTGTCGGGGGACGCGTCGGAGGGGAACCTGATCGGCCCGGTGCGGCCCTCGCGGCAGCCGCCGGGGCGCGGGACGCTGGTGACCCGCAGGCACTCGCTGCGCCAGATCCAGCTGGCGTACCAGCCGCTGCACATGTCGTGAGGTCAAGTGTGGGGCGGGAGTGCGGTCGGGCCTGAGGCCACGGTGAGGTCAGGCCTGAGGTCAGGCGCGCCGGCTGCCGCGCCGCCCGGGCCGCTCAGGCGACGGAGCCGATCGGGACGGCCGCCTCACGCGGGACGTCGTGGTGGATCGGGGTGTGCGCGCCGGCCAGCGAGGCGCCGCTGCCGCCGCGGCGGCCCGCGACGATCTCCGCGGCGATCGACAGCGCGGTCTCCTCGGGCGTGCGCGCCCCGAGGTCGAGGCCGATCGGGGAGCGGAGCCTGGCGAGCTCCAGCTCGGTGACGCCGACCTCGCGCAGCCGCGTGTTGCGGTCCTCGTGGGTGCGGCGGGAGCCCATCGCGCCGACGTACGCGACGGGAAGCCGCAGGGCCAGCTCCAGCAGGGGCACGTCGAACTTGGCGTCGTGCGTCAGGACGCACAGCACGGTGCGGCCGTCCACCTCGGCGGACTCCAGATAGCGGTGCGGCCAGTCGACGACGATCTCGTCCGCGTCGGGGAAGCGGGTCCTCGTCGCGAAGACGGGGCGGGCGTCGCAGACGGTGACGTGGTAGCCGAGGAACTTGCCGACGCGCACCAGCGCGGAGGCGAAGTCGACGGCGCCGAAGACGATCATGCGAGGGGCGGGGACGCTGGACTCGACGAGCAGGGTCAGCGGCTGTCCGCAGCGCCTGCCGTCCTCGCCGATGACGACGGCGCCGGTGCGCCCGGCGTCCAGCATGGCGCTCGCCTCGGCCGCCGCGGTGCGGTCCAGCTCGGTGTGGCCGCCGAGGGAGCCCTCGCAGGAGCCGCCCGGCCGGACGAGGATCGCGCGGCCCATCACACCGTCCGGTCCTTCGGCGACCCGCGCGAGGGCCGCCGCCTCCCCACGGGCGGCGGCGGACAGCGCGGCGACGAACACCTGACGGGCGGGAGATTCCGCACGGATCGGGGTGACCAGGATGTCGACGACGCCGCCGCAGGTCAGACCCACGGCGAAGGCGTCGTCGTCGCTGTAGCCGAAGCGTTCGAGAACGGTCTCGCCGTCCGTGAGCGACTCCAGGCACAGGTCGTACACCGCGCCTTCCACACACCCTCCGGAGACCGACCCGATCGCCGTGCCGGCGCTGTCGACGGCCAGGGCGGCGCCCGGCCGGCGGGGCGCGCTGCCGCCGACGGCCACCACGGTGGCGACGGCGAAGTCGCGGCCCTGCTCGACCCACCGGTGCAGCTCTTCGGCGATGTCCAGCATGTCGGTACTCCTCGGAGGGTGCGGGGAAGGCGGCACGGAGCTACTTGACCCCGAGCCAGCCCTCGATCGGGTGAAGGGCGAAGTAGGCCAGGAAGACCACGGCGAGCACCCACATCAGCCAGCCGATGTCGCGGGCCCGGCCCTGGACGGCCTTGATGAGGACGTGGGCGATGACGCCCGCCGCGATGCCCGCGGTGATGGAGTAGGTGAAGGGCATCAGGACCGTGGTCAGGAAGACCGGGATGGCGGTCGCCTGGTCGTTCCAGTCGATGTGCTTGGCGTTGGTCAGCATCATCGAGCCGATGACCACGAGCGCGCCGGCGGCCACCTGGGTGGGGATGACCTGGGCCAGCGGGGTGAAGAACAGGCAGAGCGTGAAGGCGAGGCCGGTGACGACGCTGGCGAGGCCGGTGCGTGCGCCGTCGCCGACTCCGGCGGTGGACTCGACGAACACGGTCTGGCCGGAGGCGCCGGCGACGCCGCCGATCGCGCCGCCCGCGCCGTCGATGGCCAGAGCCTTGTTGAGGCCGGGCATCTTGCCCTTGTCGTCGGCCAGGTTCGCCTGCTGGCCGATGCCGATGATGGTGCCCATGGCGTCGAAGAAGCCCGCCAGCACCAGGGTGAAGACGATGACGCCGACCGTGATGCCGCCGACGCCGCCGATGCCGTCGAAGGAGACCTTGCCGAAGAGGCCGAAGTCGGGTGTGGAGACGATCGAGCCGGTGATCTCCGGGGCGTTCAGGCCGCCCCAGGACTTCTTGTCGAGGCCGGCGAACTGGTGGACGACCGCGGCGAAGACGGTGCCGCCGACGATTCCGATGAGGATCGCGCCGGGGACCTTGCGGACCTGCAGCAGGAAGATCAGCAGAACGGTGAAGGAGAAGCACAGGACCGGCCAGCCGGTGAGCATGTCGGCCGTGCCGAGCTGGATGGGCTTGGCGCCGGAGATGCCGCCCTCGCCGGGCATCGAGGTGACGAATCCGGCCTGGACCAGACCGATGAGACAGACGAAGAGGCCGATTCCCATGGTGATGGCGTGCTTGAGCGCCAGCGGAATCGCGTTCATGATCAGTTCGCGTAGGCCGGTGACGACGAGCAGGACGATCACCAGGCCGTAGATGACACACATGGCCATCGCGTTTTCCCAGGTCATCTCAGGTGCGACCTGGAATGCCATGACGGCTGAGACGCTGAGTCCCGCGGCGAGGGCCAGCGGCACATTGCCGATCACGCCCATCACGATGGTCGTCGCGGCGGCGGCGAAGGCGGTCGCGGTGGTCAGCTGGTCGCCGTCGAGCCGCTGGCCGGTCGCGTCCGGCACGGAGAGGATCACCGGGTTAAGCAGGATGATGTACGCCATCGCCATGAAGGTGGTGACGCCGCCGCGCACCTCCTGACCGATGGTCGAACCGCGCTGGGTTATGTGGAAGTACCGGTCGAGCCAAGACCGTCCGGCCGGCTGGCGCGTTCCCGCGCCGGCGTCCTCCGCCGGGGTCTCGGTCTCAAGGGACTGCTGGGTCATGGTGCCTACTCCCAAGGTTCACAGGGGCACCCGCGCCGTGGATCGGCATCTGCGGGATTTGGGATGGTGCGCTGGCTGCACGACCCGGGGGACGGCCCGAGACGAACTGGATGGTGCTGGTGGTTCTGGTAGTGCCGGTGGTGCGGATGGTGCCGGTGGTGCTCCGAGGACCGCGAGCGGTGCGGTACTGGGGTTCTCCGGGCGGCGAGCACGGGCGGAAGTGTGACGTTCCTTGGAGGCACGGCCCACCGCCCGGAGAGGTGATGGGGAATCAGGCGCCGGTCAGATGCTCGGGTCGTACCGGCGTCCTGTTCAGCTCCAGCCCCGTCGCGTTCCGGATCGCCGCGAGGACGGCCGGGGTGGACGACAGGGTCGGGGCCTCGCCGATGCCGCGCAGCCCGTACGGCGCGTGGTCGTCGGCCAGTTCGAGCACGTCGACGGGGATCGTCGGCGTGTCGAGGATGGTGGGGATCAGATAGTCCGTGAAGGACGGGTTGCGCACCTTCGCGGTCTTCGGGTCGACGATGATCTCCTCCATCACCGCGATGCCCAGGCCCTGGGTGGTGCCGCCCTGGATCTGGCCGACGACGGAGAGCGGGTTGAGCGCCTTGCCGACGTCCTGGGCGCAGGCCAGCTCGACGACCTTGACCAGGCCCAGCTCGGTGTCCACCTCCACCACCGCGCGGTGCGCGGCGAAGGAGTACTGGACGTGTCCGTTGCCCTGGCCGGTGACCAGGTCGAACGCCTGGGTGGGCCGGTGGCGCCACTCGAGCTCCAGCTCGACCGCCTCGTCCTCCAGGACGTCCGCCAGGTCGGCGAGGACCTCGCCGCCGTCGGTGACGACCTTGCCTCCTTCGAGCAGCAGCTCGGCGGTGGCCCAGGCGGGGTGGTACGAGCCGAACTTGCGGCGGCCGATCGTCAGCACCTTCTCGCGGACGCTCTCGCAGGCGTTCTTGACCGCGCCGCCGGTGACGTAGGTCTGGCGGGAGGCGGAGGTGGAGCCCGCCGAGCCGACCTGGGTGTCGGCCGGGTGGATGGTCACCTGTGCGACGCCGAGCTCGGTGCGGGCGATCTGCGCGTGGACGGTGACGCCGCCCTGGCCGACCTCGGCCATCGCGGTGTGCACGGTCGCGACCGGCTCGCCGCCGACGACCTCCATCCGCACCCGGGCGGTGGAGTAGTCGTCGAAGCCCTCGGAGAAGCCGACGTTCTTGATGCCGACCGCGTAGCCGACGCCGCGTACGACGCTCTCGCCGTGGGTGGTGTTGGACAGGCCGCCCGGCAGGGCGCGGACGTCCGGCGCCTCGCCGGCGGCGAGCCACTGCTGCTCGGGCGGCAGCGGCCTGGCCTTGACGCGGCGCAGCAGCTCGGCGACGGGCGCCGGGGAGTCGACCGGCTGCCCGGTGGGCAGGAGCGTGCCCTGCTCCATGGCGTTGATCTGCCGGAACCGGACCGGGTCGATGCCGAGCTTCGCCGCGAGCTTGTCCATCTGGGCCTCGTAGGCGAAGCACGCCTGGACCGCGCCGAAGCCGCGCATCGCGCCGCAGGGCGGGTTGTTGGTGTAGAGCGCGATGGCCTCGATGTCGACGTCGTCGACGGCGTACGGGCCCACGCTCAGCGAGGACGCGTTGCCGACGACCGCCGGGGAGGCGGAGGCGTAGGCGCCGCCGTCCAGAACGATCCTGCACTTGATGTGCGTGAGCTTGCCGTCCTTGGTGGCGCCGTGCTCGTAGGAGAGCTTCGCCGGATGCCGGTGGACGTGTCCGAAGAAGGACTCGAACCGGTTGTAGACCATCTTGACGGGCTTGCCGGTGCGCAGCGCCAGCAGACAGGCGTGGATCTGCATCGACAGGTCCTCGCGGCCGCCGAACGCGCCGCCGACGCCGGAGAGCGTCATCCGCACCTTCTCCTCGGGCAGGCCGAGGACGGGCGCGATCTGGCGGAGGTCGGAGTGCAGCCACTGGGTGGCCACGTACAGCTCGACGCCGCCGTCCTCGGCGGGGACCGCGAGGCCGGACTCCGGGCCGAGGAAGGCCTGGTCCTGCATGCCGAAGGTGTACTCGCCCTGGACGATCGCATCGGCGCGCCGGGCGGCCGCGTCGGCGTCGCCGCGGACGATGGGCTGGCGGTGCACGATGTTCGGGTGCGGCACATGGCCGATGTGGTGGTCGGCGCGGGCCTCGTGGACCAGGACCGCGTCCGGCGCGGTCGCCGACGCCTCGTCCGTGACGAGCGGCAGCTCGACGTAGTCGATCTTGATCTTGGCGGCGGCGCGGCGGGCGGTCTCCGGGTGGTCGGCGGCGACCAGCGCGACGGGCTCGCCGTGGTGGCGGACCTTGCCGTGGGCGAGGACCGGGGTGTCCTGGATCTCCAGGCCGTAGTTCTTCGTCTCGGCCGGCAGGTCGTCGTAGGTCAGCACGGCGTAGACGCCGGGCATGGCCACGGCCTCGGAGACGTCGATGGACCGGATCTCGGCGTGCGCCACGGTGGAGCGCAGCGTCTGGCCCCAGAGCATGTCCTCGTGCCACATGTCCGAGGAGTACGCGAACTCGCCGGTGACCTTGAGGGTGCCGTCGGGGCGGAGCGTCGACTCGCCGACGCCGCCCTTGGTCTGGGAGCCCTGGGAGAGGTTCGTGGGAGTGCCGGCCGGAGCGGCGGCGGCGCGTGGAGTGGAAGCCATGGCTGTCAGACCGCCTCTTCCTGACGGGCGGCCGCGAGGCGGACCGCGTCGAGGATCGTCTCGTAGCCCGTGCAGCGGCAGAGGTTGCCGGAGAGCGCCTCGCGGATGTCCGCGTCGGACGGCTCGGGGTTGCGCTCGAGCAGCTCGTCCGCGGCCACCAGCAGACCGGGCGTGCAGAAGCCGCACTGCACGGCGCCGGCGTCGATGAACGCCTGCTGGATCGGGGAGAGCTCAGTGCCCTCGCCGGTCTGCGAGTCCGTCCCCTGGGCGCTCCAGTGCCGGGCGTCCTGGAGCGAGGTGCCGCAGGCGCCGGTCGCGCACTCGGCTCGCTCGGCGCGCTGCTTGGCGTAGTCGGCGAGGCCCTCGACGGTGACGATCTCGCGGCCCTCGGCCTGACCGGCCGCGACGAGGCAGGAGCAGACGGGCACGCCGTCCAGGCGGACCGTGCAGGAGCCGCACTCGCCCTGCTCGCACGCGTTCTTCGAGCCCGGCAGGCCCATGCGCTCGCGCAGTACGTAGAGGAGGCTCTCGCCCTCCCAGACGTCGTCGGCCTCCTGCTGACGGCCGTTGACCGTGAAGTTCACGCGCATGATGCGACTCCCTCGACGCCGCGGTCCTGGCCGCGGTACGACTCCCAGGTCCAGCCGAGCGTGCGGCGGGCCATGACGGCGACGGCATGACGGCGGTAGCTCGCGGTGCCGCGCACGTCGTCGATCGGGCTGCAGCCGCCGGCTGCGAGATCGGCGAACTGCTTGGCGACGGACGGCGTGATGATCTTCCTGCTGTCCCAGAGTCCGCCCTCTTCGAGCGCGGCGTTCAAGAATTCCTCGGCGGCCTTCGCCCGGACCGGGGTCGGGGCGGCGGAGCCGATGCCGGTGCGCACGGTGCGGGTCTCGGGGTGCAGCGCCAGTCCGAAGGCGCAGACCGCGATCACCATGGCGTTGCGGGTGCCGACCTTGGAGAACTGCTGCGGCCCGTCGGCCTTCTTGACGTGGACCGCGCGGATCAGCTCGTCCGCCTCGAGGGCGTTGCGCTTGACGCCGGTGTAGAACGCGTCGATCGGGATGAGGCGGCTGCCCCGCACCGACTCGACCTCCACCTCGGCGCCCGCGGCGAGCAGGGCCGGGTGGGCGTCGCCGGCCGGGGACGCGGTGCCGAGGTTGCCGCCGACGCCGCCGCGGTTGCGGATCTGCGGGGAGGCGACGGTGTGCGACGCGAGAGCCAGACCGGGCAGCTCCGCCCTGAGGTTCTCCATGATCTGGGTGTACGGAACGGAGGCGCCGAGCCGCACGCTGCCCTGGCCGACCTCCCACTCGCTCAGCTCGCCGACGCGGTTCAGGTCGAGGAGGTACTCCGGCCGCCGGTGGTCGAAGTTGATCTCCACCATCACGTCGGTGCCACCCGCGATGGGCACGGCGGTGGGGTGCTCGGCCTTGGCCGCGAGCGCCTCCTCCCAGCTGGCGGGGCGAAGGAAGTCCATGAGTGGCTCTCTTCTTCGTGATCGGTGGTCGTGCGCATCGGGGGGCGTACGTCGCAAACGGGCCAGGGACGGCCGACCCTCGACTGGTATTCACGTGCTGTTAACGCGGTGTGGCACAAGTACACAAGCGTTGCTCGTCCGGGGTGCAGTCACCGAAAACATGAAGGAGTTGGCTGGCCGCCTCCCTCGTCTTGTAGATTCGAACGAAAGGCGAGGCTCAGTTACCTCACCGTTTTCCCCCGGAAACCGTGGCCACAGGTCACCGGCAACAACGAGACAGATCGGCGGCGACGAGATGCGGCTGCGCGCACTGCTGGAAACCGAGGCGCTGGGGCTGCGGCTGCTCGGCGGTGACGAGGAGCTGGACCGCGGCGTACGCGGCGTCATGACGACCGACCTGCGGGACCCGAGCCGCTATCTCTCGGGCGGCGAGCTGGTGCTCACCGGGCTCGCATGGCGGCACGACGCCGCTGACTCCGAACCTTTTGTACGAATTCTCGCAGGCGCGGGGGTCGCCGGCCTCGCAGCCGGGGAGGCGGAGCTCGCGGACGTCCCCGGAGATCTGGTGGAGGCGTGTTCACGCCACCACCTCCCCCTGTTCGCAGTCAACGAGTCCGTCGCTTTCGCAACGATCACCGAGTACGTCGTGCGCCAGGTCTCCGGCGAGCGGGCCGGGGACCTCGCTGCTGTCGTGGACAGGCACAGGAGGCTGATGACCTCCGGTCCGGCGGGCGGCGGACCGGACGTCGTCCTGGACCTGCTCGGCTCCGACCTGGACCTTCGCGCCTGGGTGCTCTCGCCGACCGGCCGCCAGATCGCGGGGGCGGGCGATCCGCTGCCGCCGTCGACGAGCGCGAAGCTCGCCGGGGAGCACCTGGCGGCGGTCCGCACGGGGCGGCGCGGACCGCACCGGGCGACGGTGGGCGCGGTGACGTACTCGCTCTTCCCGATCCGTAACACCGGGCGCGGAGCGGTCCCGGCGGCCCGGGACGTACGCGAGACCGTCCTGTCGGACTGGCTGCTGGCCGTCGAGGCGGACGCGAGCGACTGGCCGGCCGCGCGGCTGGACCTGCTCCAGGGCGTGACCCAGCTGATCGCGGTGGAGCGGGACCGGCGGGACGCGGCGCGCACGGTACGGCGGCGGCTCGCGCAGGAGGTCCTGGAGCTGGTCCAAACGGGCGCGGCCCCTGCGGAGATCGCGGCCAGGCTCCGGGTGGCCGCGCCGGTGCTGCTGCCGGGCCTGGGGACCGCGCCGCACTGGCAGGTCGTGGTGGCCCGGGTGGACTGGGGCGGCCAGGACGGCTCGGCGGGCTCCGGCACGGGCACGGGCATCGACGCGGGGCCGGTCGCCCAGTCCCTGCTGGAGGAGATCCTCGTGGACCCGGCGGTGACCGGCTCCGACTCCTCCGACCGCATCGCGGTCGCCCACACGGGCGACGAGGCCATCGCCCTGGTACCGCTGCCGACGGTCCCCGTCTCGCCGGAGACCGGCGAGGAGGAGGCCATAGAGGCGGGGCTGCACGCGGACGCGCTGCTGGCCTCCGTACGGGACCCGCTCTCGGCCGGCCTCGCCGACGACGGCCGCCTCACGCTGGGCGTCAGCGCGGCGGTCCACTCGGCGGAGGGCCTGCGCGGCGCCCTGGAGGAGGCCCGCCACGCCCGCCGCGTCGCGGCGGCCCGCCCGGGCCGCGTCTGCGCGGCGGGCCACCACGAGCTGGCCTCCCACGTCCTGCTGCTCCCGTTCGTCCCGGACGACGTCCGACGAGCCTTCACAGCGCGCCTGCTGGACCCGCTGCGCGACTACGACCGCAGACACCGGGCGGAGCTGATCCCGACGCTGGAGGCGTTCTTGGACTGCGACGGCTCATGGACGAGATGCGCGGCAAGGCTGCATCTGCACGTGAACACGCTGCGGTACCGGGTGGGCCGAATCGAGCAATTGACAAGCAGAGACCTGTCCCGCCTGGAGGACAAGCTGGACTTCTTCCTGGCGCTCCGGATGAGCTGAGGGGGACGGGGGGTTCACGGGCTCGCCGGCACTTGAGTCACGTGCCCAACCCAGCCCCGCCGACGCTTGAGGCGCACATCCAGCCCCGCCGGCGCTCGAGGCGCACATCCAGCCTCGCCGGCGTTTGAGGCGCGGGGGCTCGGGAGGGAGCGGGGGGCGCGGTCTCGTCGCCGTACGAAGCCAGCGCGCGCGTC
>NZ_JBFAYB010000031.1:0-39323 GCF_040681075.1 Streptomyces sp. NPDC051907
ATAGGTGTGCTCTTCCTATCTCGCTTGTGGACGGACCCCGAGCTGTCGGGACCGGCAATCTCAGCCCGTCCGGCGCTTGAGCACAGAACCCACCCCCCCCGTACCCCCCGCCCCCGCCGTACACCCCCCGTACTCCCCCAGGAGTATTCCCACCCCACCCCCACCCCCCGCAGTAACCCCCATCTCGCTCCTCCGCGCGACGAATCCCCCCTCCCCCCACGGGAGTCTGGTTCTCGGAACAACCGATCACCGGACACCCGTGATGAAGGGGAGACACCCATGGGGCCCGTACCGACCGCCACCCCCACCCCACAGCCCACCCCGTCCCCGCCCCCCACCCGGCGGTGGCGTGTGCTGCCGGGGGCTGTGCTGGGGATGTGGATCGTCGTCATCGCCGTCGCCGGCCTCTTCGCCGGGAAGCTCGGCGACGTCCAGCGGGATCGGGCCGTCGACTATCTGCCCGCCTCCGCCGACTCCACCCAGGTCGCCAAGATCCAGGACGAGTTGCCGGGCGGCGAGTCCACCGACCTCGTGCTCGTCTACCACCGCGACGGCGGCCTCACCGCCGCCGACCGCGCCGAGGCCGCCCGCCAGGTCGACGCCGTCGCCGCCGACCACGTACTGACCGCCCGCCCGGAGGCCATCCCCTCCAAGGACGGCACGACCCTGATGTACCCGGTCTCCAGCACCGCGCCGGGGCAGGACGAGAAGGCCAGGGACGCGTTCGTCAACGCCGTGCGCGCCGCCGCCGACGGCGGGAACGGCCTGACCGCCGAAGTCACCGGCCCCGGCGCGTTCGCCACGGACGCCTCCGAGGTCTTCGATTCGCTCGACGGCCCGCTGCTCTACACCACCGTCGGCGTCGTCGCCGTCCTCTTGATCATCATCTACCGCAGCCCTCTTCTCTGGCTCGTGCCCCTCGTCGTCGCGGGCGTCGCCAACGCCCTCTCCATGGCCGTCGCCTACGGCCTCAACCAGGCCTTCGACGTCTCCATCACCGGACAGAGCTCCGGCGTGATGACGATCCTCGTCTTCGGCGCGGGCACCGACTACGCCCTGCTGCTCGTCTCGCGCTACCGCGAAGAGCTGCGCCGCACCCCCCGCCCGTACGACGCCATGGTCACCGCCCTGCGCGGCTGCGGACCCGCCGTCCTCGCCTCCTCCGGGACCGTCGCCGCCGGCATGCTCTGCCTGCTCGCCGCCGACCTCAACTCCAGCAGCGGCATGGGCCCCATCGCGGCGGTCGGCGTGCTGTGCGCGCTCGTCTCCATGACGACGCTGCTGCCCGCGATCTTCGTGCTGCTCGGCCGCAAGGTGTTCTGGCCGCTGGTCCCGGAGTACGGAAGCGAGCCCAAGGCCCGCCGTTCGGTGTTCGCCGCCATGGGCTCGTCCGCCGGACGCCGGCCCGTCGCCGTCCTCGCCACCGGCGCGGTCGTGCTCGGCGCGCTCGCCCTCGGCGTGCTGAACCTGCCCGGCCCCCTCAAGCAGGAGGACTCCTTCACCACCAAGCCCGAGTCCATCACCGCGACGCAGACCCTCGCCGCCGCCTACCCCGAAGTCGGCACCCAGCAGATCTCCGTGATGACCCCGACCGCAGGCGCGGACGCCGCACTGGCCGAGGCCCGCGCGATCGACGGCGTCTCCAGCGTCGAACGCGGCCGCAGCGGCGGCGGCTGGACCGAGCTGTCCGTACTCGCCGAGTCCGCGCCCGAGTCGGCGGGCGAGACCGCGACCATCAAGGCGCTGCGGTCCGGTCTGGACGGCTCGCACGTCGGCGGCCCCAGCGCCCAGCAGCTCGACCTCGAGGAGACCAACGCCCGCGACGAGAAGATCGTCATCCCGCTGGTCCTGGTCTCCGTCCTGCTCATCCTCGTCGCCCTGCTGCGCAGCCTCGTCGCCCCGCTGATCCTCGTCGTCGCGGTCGTCGCCGTCTGGGGCGCGGCCCTCGGCCTCGGCGGCCTCCTCTTCGAGTCGTTCGGGCTCGAAGGCTCCGACCCGGGGCTGCCCCTGCTGTCCTTCGTCTTCCTCGTCGCACTCGGCGTGGACTACGGCATCTTCCTGATGCACCGGATGCGCGAGGAGTCCCTCGCCGGCGCCGAGCCCACGACCGCCGCCCTCACCGCCCTGCGGACCACGGGCGGGGTCATCGCCTCCGCGGGCCTGGTCCTCGCGGCGACGTTCGCGGTGCTCATCAACATGCCGCTGGTGGGGCTCGTCCAGCTGGGCTTCGTCATCGCGGTAGGTGTGCTGCTCGACACCTTCCTCGTCCGCACCTACCTCGTCACCAGCGCGAGCGTGCTGCTGAACCGCAAGGTGTGGTGGCCGGGCCCGCTCAGCCGCGCGCCCGAGCCGGAGTCCGCGGCGCCGCGGGAGCCCGCCCCCGCGCCGTCCCTTCCGTAACGAGACGACCCGACCGGACGCCCCTCCCCGGAGGGGCGTCCCCTGCATGAGGATGGGAGCCGTGGAACGCACCGAGCCCTCGCGCCTCGGCGACCGCGTGGTCGCCGCCCTCACCCGCGACCCGAGCCAGGCCCCGCACGCCGTCCGCAACGACGCCGTGCTCGCCGCCGTCCTGTCCGCCGTGGCGGCATTCCTCGCCTTCACCCTCTGGGACGACGGCCGCCGCCCCGACGCGCTCGGCTGGGTCCTGCTCCTCGGCGCCCATGTCCCCCTCGCCTGGCGCCGCCGCCGGCCCATGCTCGTCGTGGTGCTCGTCCTCGCGTGCGTCGTGCCGTACCACGCGCTCGACAACATGCACCTGGCGCCGATCCCGGTGTCGATGATCGCGCTCTACACCGTCGGCGCCACCGGCCGCCCGCTGCGGACCGTCCTCGTCGGCGTCTTCGTCGTCACCATGACCGTCATCATCCAGCTCACCTCCAGTCCGCACGAGGCCGTCGAGGCCCTGCGCATCTCCGGCTGGATCGCCGCGGTCCTCTTCTTCGGCATGGACGTACGCCTCTACCGCCAGTACGTCGCCTCGATCGTCGAGCGCGCCGAGCGGGCGGAGCGCACCCGCGAGGAGGAGGCGGCGCGGCGGGTGGCCGAGGAGCGCCTGCGGATCGCCCGCGATCTGCACGACCTCCTCGCCCACTCCATCACCCTCATCGGGGTGCAGACGTCCGTCGCCGCGCACATCCTGGCCGTCGACCCCGACCGCCTGGACCGGGCCGCCGTCGCCAAGGCGCTCGACGACATCGCGGAGACCTGCCGCACCGCGAGAGGCGAACTCCGCACCACCCTGGAGGTCCTGCGGACCGACGCCCCGGGCGTGGACGGACCGCTGCCGGACCTGGCGTCCCTGCCCGATCTCGTACGGTCGGCTAACGCGGACCTGAGCGTGCGCACGGGCGACGCGCGGCTGCCGCCGGCCGTCGAGGCGGCGGCGTACCGCATCGTGCAGGAGTCGCTGACCAACGCGGTACGGCACGGGGGTCCGAGCGTGCGGATACGCGTCGAGGTCCGACTGCGCGACGAGGCGCTCGCCGTCACCGTCGCCGACGACGGCGAGGCCGCCCTGGGCGGAACGGGAGGCTCCGGCTACGGCATCGTCGGGATGCGCGAGCGCGCCCGCAGCGTGGGAGGCACACTGTCCGCGGGCCCGCGCGAGGACGGCGGGTTCACCGTGGCGGCGACCCTGCCGCTTCAGCCGACGGAGGCCCTGGCATGAGCGTGATACGAGTACTGCTCGCCGACGACCAGACCCTGGTCCGGGCGGCGTTCGCGATGCTCGTCGAGTCCGCGCGCGACATGGAGGTCGTGGGCCAGGCGGGCACGGGCGCGGAGGCGGTCGAGCTGGCCCGCTCCGAGCGCGCCGACCTCGTCGTCATGGACATTCGCATGCCCGAGCTCGACGGCATCGAGGCGACCCGCCTGATCGCGGCGGACGACGACCTCGCGGGCGTGAAGGTCCTGGTCCTCACCACGTACGACACCGACGAGCACGTACTGGAGGCCCTGCGGGCCGGCGCGTCGGGCTTCCTGGTGAAGGACACGAAGCCGGCGGACCTCCTGGCGGCGATCCGCACGGTCGCGGCGGGGGAGTCCCTGCTCTCCCCGGGCCCGACCTCCCGCCTGATCGCCCGCGTCCTCAGCGCCCCGGCGGACCCCCCGACGATGGGCGGCCCGGACGGCCTGACCGACCGCGAACGCCAGGTCCTGGCCCTGGTCGCGAGGGGCCTGAACAACACGGAGACCGCGGAACGGCTGGGCCTCAGCCCCCTGACGGTGAAGACCCACGTCAGCCGAATCATGGGCAAGCTGGGCGCGCGGGACAGGGCGCAACTGGTCATCGTGGCGTACGAGTCGGGGCTTGTGACACCGGGTGAAACGTAGGCCGCGGGCCCTCGTCGGCGCTCCGCCCCGAACCCCGCGCCTCAATCGCCGGCGGGGCTCAACATGGCCCATGTCGGGGCTCCGCCCCGAACCCCGCGCCTCAATCGCCGGCGAGGCTTGATGTGCCCGGCTCCTGCGCCTCGATCGCCCGCGGGGCTGGGACGCCCGGGGGCAACTTAAGCCCGTCCTGGGGGCACCTCCCAGCGGTAGCTGGGGGAGATTGAGGACACGCCGAAGGCGTAGGGGGTCCGGGGCGGAGCCCCGGGTTACGGCGGGTGCGGGGCTTGGATGCCCCGGGCCCTCGTCGGGGCTCCGCCCCGAACCCCGCGCCTCAAACGCCGGCGGGGCTCAACGCGGCCTCACGCCTCGCTCGCCTCGATCATCGCCTCGCGCTCGACGATCTTCACCCGCTCACGCCCCTCCGCCGCCCCCAGCGCCTTCTCCGCCTCGTCCAGGCGGTACCAGCCCTCCCAGGTGGTGTAACGGACGTTCTTGGCCTCGAGGAACTCGACGACCGCGTCCTCGCCGGGCGCGCCCGGCGTGACCAGGCGGTCGGCCGCGAAGTCCGCCAGCAGGTTCGCCACCGTCTCGTTGGCGTCGCCCTTGGTGTGGCCGATGAGGCCGATCGGGCCGCGCTTGATCCAGCCGGTGACGTACGTCGAGGGCATGTGCTCGCCGCCCTCGATCACCCGGCCGGCCTCGTGCGGGACCGTCCCGGACTCCATGTCCCAGGGGAGCTTGGGCAGTTCGTCGGAGAGGTAGCCGACCGCCCGGTAGACCGCGCCCACGTCCCACGTGTGGATCTCACCGGTGCCCTTGACGTTCCCCGTGCCGTCCAGCTCCGTGCGCTCGGTGCGCAGGCCGACGACCTTGCCGTCCTCGCCGAGCACCTCCGTCGGGGACTCGAAGAAGTGCAGGAACAGCTTGTGCGGCCGGTCGCCGACGTCGCGGATCGCCCAGTTCTCCAGCGTCTTGGCGACCATGTCCACCTGCTTGTTGGACCGCCGGGTCGCGATGGAGCCCTCGTCGTAGTCGATGTCCTCGGGGTTGACGATGACCTCGATGTTCGGCGAGTGGTCCAGCTCGCGCAGCTCCATGGGGCTGAACTTCGCCTGCGCGGGACCGCGTCGCCCGAAGACGTGCACCTCGAGGGCCCTGTTCTTGGCGAGGCCGTCGTAGACGTTCTGCGGGATCTCCGTCGGCAGCAGCTCGTCCGCCGTCTTCGCCAGGATGCGGGCCACGTCCAGCGCCACGTTGCCGACGCCGAGCACGGCCACCTTCTCCGCCTCCAGCGGCCAGGTGCGCGGCACCTCCGGGTGGCCGTCGTACCAGGAGACGAAGTCGGCCGCGCCATAGGAGCCGTCGAGGTCGATGCCGGGTATGTCCAGCGCCCGGTCCTTCTCCGCGCCCGTAGAGAAGATCACCGCGTCGTAGAACTCGTGCAGGTCGTCGAGGGTGATGTCGGTCGGGTAGTCGACGTTCCCGAAGAGCCGGATCTGCGGCTTGTCGAGCACCTGGTGGAGCGCCGTCACGATGCCCTTGATCCGCGGGTGGTCGGGCGCGACGCCGTACCGGATCAGCCCGAACGGCGCGGGCATCCGCTCGAAGAGGTCGATGGAGACACCGGGCTCGGAGGCGGCATCGGACTTCAGCAGAGCGTCGGCGGCGTAGATCCCGGCGGGGCCGGCTCCGACGATCGCGACCCGCAGGGGGCGGCGCATGACAGGTTCCCTTCGAGCGAGGCCCACCGGGGCAGGATCCGGCGGGGGAGCCGGTTCGGCGCAAGCGGCGAGAACCGTCTCGTACGCCACCCTGGCGACGATGCTCCCGCCGCGGTACCCGTCCTGTACCTATGGGCTCATAAGCCTGATCTATGACCCGGCGCCCAGGGAGGGCACGGGTAAGGACACCCTAACCTCCCCCTCTCCGCCCCTCGCACCCGCCCCTTGCCCCACACTCGTCCCATGCATCTGAGCAAGACGAATCCGTACTCCGCCGCCTGCCCCGGCCGGCCGCTGATCGACTTGATCGGCGCCAAGTGGACGATCCTGGTCGTCGGCTGTCTGACCAGGGGCGCGCTCAGGTATCACGAGCTGGCCGGGCAGCTCGACGGAGTCACGCCCAAGGCGCTCACTCAGACGCTGCGCCAGCTCGAGCGCAACGGACTGGTCCGCCGCACGGTCCACCCGGTGGTCCCGCCGCACGTCGAGTACGAGCTGACGCCGACCGGCCACACCCTGCGCGAGCCGCTGGAGGCGCTGCTCGGCTGGACCGACGACAACATCGAGGTGTGTCTTGCGGCACAGCGGGGCTACGACTCAGAGGGCTGAGCTGTGAGCTCTCCTCCCGGATAGCGACTATCCAGAAAGTGCAATCTTCAACCATTGGCCTGGAATCCCTAGCGTGACCGGCGTATCGCCAGCCAAGGACTCAGGGAGAACGCCATGTGCGAAGAAGAGCAGCCGCAGCCCCAGCCGCCGTCCCAGTCGCAGCCCCAGCCGCAGTCGCCGTCCCGCCGGGGCGTCCTGCGCTGGGGAGCGGTCGCCGCCGCTGTGCCCGCGGCCGCGGGAGTGGCCGCCCTGGCCTGGCCGACCGGCGCGTCCGGCGCTTCCGCCGGGCAGGCGTCGGCGGTCGGCGGCGCGTTCTACCGGACCGCCCCCGGCGACACCCTCCGCGGCATCGCCGCCCGCTTCCTCGGCTCCGAGGAGCGCTGGTCGGAGCTGTACCAGCTGAACCGCAAGGCCCTCGGCAGGGAGACCGCCCCCAGGCCCGGACTCCAGCTCGCCCTCCCGGAGTCCCCGAACGGCGCCCGGAGCCGCGCCTACGCCCCGCTCCCCGCCACCGCCCGCCCCCTCCCGGTGCCCGCCGAGGGCTACCGCCTCGACCGGATCGGCGACGCCCTGTACGCCGTGACCGCGGGCGGCACCCAGGCCGCGTTCCTCGTCACCGACGCCGGAGTCGTCGTCGTCGACGCCCCGCCCTCGCTCGCCGAAGCCCTCCCTGCGGCCATCCGCCGCGTCACCGGCCGCAAGGTGACCCACCTCGTCTACAGCCACGACCACGCCGACCACACCGCCAACGCCGCCGCCTTCGGCGACGTCGTCCGCATCGCGCACACCGCGACCGCGGAGAGGATCAAGGCCAACCAGGACCCCGGCCGCCCCATGCCCACGGTGACCTTCACCGACCGCTACCGCCTCGACGTCGGCGGCCAGCGCCTGCTGCTCAGCTACCCCGGCGCGAACCACGAGGCCGGCAACATCCTCATCCACGCCCCCCGCCAGCGCGCCGCGATGATGGTCGACGTCGTCATGCCCGGCTGGGCGCCCTTCCGCGCCTGGGGCACGGCCGACAGCGTCCCGGGCGTGCTGCGCGCCCACGACCAGCTCGCCCGCATGGACATCGACACCTACATAGGCGGTCACGTCCACCGGCTCGGCACGAAGGAGGACGTCGAGGTCTCCCGCGAGTTCGTCCAGGACCTGTGGAAGGAGACGGGCAAGGCGATAGCGGGCACGGACATGGGCCCCTTCTTCGGCAAGGTCGAGGCCGGGAACAACTGGGCGGGCTTCGACCTCTACCTCCAGGCCGTCGCCGACAAGGTCGAGCCCGTCGTCCACCGCAAGTGGCTGGGCCGCCTCGGCGCGGTCGACGTCTTCACCCGCGAGAACGCCCTGACGGTCGCCCTGTCCCAGATCGTCGACGCCCCGCGGGATCTCTGAGCCGCGAGGCGTGCACGGCCGGGCGGCCCCAGACAGCGCGGTCGGCGGGGCCAGACGTCGCACAGTGCGGCCTCACGCGGCAGGCTGGGAGCTATAGGGGATCTGCCGGGCACTCCGGCGCCACCCGGAAAGGGCCCCCGCCATGAGAAGCGCCACCGCCACCGGACCGGGCGGCCGTATCGACAGCCTGCTCGACACCCCGATCGTCGGAATGCTGCCGTGGATCCTCTTCTCGGTCCTGGCCGGCCCCGGCCGCTTCGAACTGGCCGTGGGCCTCGCCCTCGCGGCGGCGGTGCTGATCCTCGTGGCGACCCGAGTGGTCAACCGCGGCAGCTCGGTCAAGATCCTCGAAGTCGCGGACGTCGTCTTCTTCGCCGTGATGGCCGTTATAGGCGCCTTCGCCTCCGCCGGAACCTATGAATGGCTGGAGACGTACGCGAACGAGGTCTCCAACATCGCCCTGGTGCTCATCGCCTTCGGCTCCATGGCGGTAGGGGTGCCGTTCACGATCCAGTACGCACGCGAGCGCGTCGACCGCGAGCACTGGGGCTCGCCGCACTTCCTGCGCGCGAACTACGTGATCACGGGCGTGTGGGCGTGCGCCTTCCTGGTGGCGGCGCTGGCGGGCGCCTATGGCGACGCCGTCCTCCACAACCCGGACAACGTGTGGACCAACTGGATCATCCAGGTCGCGGCGATCGTGGTCGCGGCGCGCTTCACCGAGTGGTACCCACGCGTCGTCGCCAGCCGCGCGAGCTCGGGCAAGCCGGGACCGCCCGTGCGGAGCATGCTGATCCCGCTGGTCGGCCTGCTCATCCCGATCGGCGTCGTGGTCCTGATCTTCGACGCGGCGGCCTCGTGGTTCGGCGTCGCCCTGATCATCACAGGGGTGCTGCTGGCCCGCGCGATCGGCAAGGACACGGAGATGACCCACGACGCGAGACGCCACCGCCGCGGGCGCCTGAAGTAGGCGCGGGGGCGCGGCGATGAGTTCACGCGCCCGTCGCAGTCATAGCTGCATGGACAAGAAATTCACGGCAACGCTGCAGAAGAGCCCGGCCAAGGGCGGCTGGACCTATCTCGTGTGGCCCGAGTCGGTCGACTTCTTCAAGACGCGCGGGCTCGTCAAGGTCCGCGGCACCATCGACGGGCACCCCTTCGAGAGCTCGTTCATGGCCCTGGGCGACGGGACCCACAAGCTCCCGGTGAAGGCGGACGTCCGCAAGGCGATCGGCAAGGAGGAGGGCGACTCGGTCACCGTCCGGCTTCAGGAGCGGGTGGCGAACTGATCGCTTGCGCGTACGGGACAATGGCGCCATGAGCCTGTTCCGTGATGACGGCGTCGTCCTGCGCACCCAGAAGCTGGGCGAGGCCGACCGCATCATCACGCTGCTTACACGCGGTCACGGGCGCGTACGGGCCGTCGCGCGCGGTGTGCGGCGGACCAAGTCGAAGTTCGGGGCGAGGCTCGAGCCCTTCTCCCATGTGGACGTGCAGTTCTTCGCGCGCGGCAGCGAACTCGTCGGGCGCGGCCTCCCCCTGTGCACCCAGAGCGAGACCATCGCTCCGTACGGCAGCGGCATCGTCGCCGACTACGCCCGCTACACCGCCGGCACCGCCATGCTGGAGACCGCCGAGCGCTTCACCGACCACGAGGGCGAGCCCGCGGTCCAGCAGTACCTCCTGCTCGTCGGCGCCCTGCGGACCCTCGCCCGCGGCGAGCACGAGCCGCATCTGATCCTCGACGCGTTCCTGCTGCGCTCCCTCGCCGTCAACGGCTACGCGCCCAGCTTCGACGACTGCGCGCGATGCGGCCTGCACGGGCCCAACCGGTTCTTCTCCGTCGCCGCGGGCGGCGTCATATGCGGCGACTGCCGGGTACCCGGCAGCGTCGTACCCTCTGCGGAGGCCATCGGTCTGCTCAGCGCGCTGCTGACCGGCGACTGGCCTACGGCGGACGCCTGCGAGCCGCGGCACGTCAGGGAGGGAAGCGGACTGGTCTCCGCCTACCTGCACTGGCACTTGGAGCGCGGTCTGCGCTCGCTGAGGTACGTCGAGAAGTAGTCAACGCACAGAATTGGGAGATGTGAGCCGCATGGCACGACGCGGAATCCTGGGCCGGTCCCGCCGCGAGTACAAGGTCCCCGAGCCGCACCCCTCCGGCGCGCGCCCGCCGAAGATCCCCGGCGAGCTGGTGCCCGAGCACGTCGCCGTGGTCATGGACGGCAACGGACGCTGGGCCAAGGAGCGGGGGCTGCCGCGCACCGAGGGCCACAAGGTCGGCGAGGGAGTCGTCCTCGACGTGCTCAAGGGCTGCCTGGAGATGGGCGTCAAGAACCTCTCCCTGTACGCCTTCTCCACCGAGAACTGGAAGCGCTCGCCCGACGAGGTCCGCTTCCTCATGAACTTCAACCGCGACGTCATCCGCCGCCGCCGCGACGAGATGGACGAGCTCGGCATCCGCATCCGCTGGGTCGGACGCATGCCGAAGATGTGGAAGTCGGTCGTCCAGGAGCTCCAGATCGCCCAGGAGCAGACGAAGGACAACGACGCCATGACGCTGTACTTCTGCGTCAACTACGGCGGGCGGGCGGAGGTCGCCGACGCCGCGAAGAAGATCGCGCAGGACGTCGCGGCGGGTCGGCTCGACCCGTCGAAGGTGAACGAGAAGACATTCCAGAAGTACCTGTACTACCCGGACATGCCGGACGTCGACCTGTTCCTGCGGCCCAGCGGCGAGATGCGCACCTCGAACTACCTGATCTGGCAGAGCAGTTACGCCGAGATGGTCTTCCAGGACGTGCTGTGGCCGGACTTCGACCGCCGTGACCTGTGGCGCGCCTGCCTCGAGTACGCCCAGCGGGACCGCCGCTTCGGCGGCGCGATCCCCAACGCGGGAGAAGCGGGCGCGGGGACGGGCACGTCTGCGTGAAGGCTCGTGGATGCGGGGGCGCCGCGCTGGTCGTGTGCGCGGCGCTGCTCGCGCTGCTGAGCCTGGTGTTCACCCTCGAGATGGAGACCATGGTCGGCCTCCGCGACAACACCGCGGGGATCGCGGCGTTCTTCGCGCTGCTGGCGACGGGCTGCACGGTGGGCGCGGTCGCGACCTTCGGCTGGCGCTCGAAGGGGGCGCTGGTGGTGGGGCTGTGTCTGGGGGCGGTGCTGGTGTGGCGGTGGTACACGCTGGCGCCGATGATGCACTGCTCGGACTACAACAGCGTGGGGCGCAACGACGACGGCACGTACGACTGCTACGACCGGTAGAGGAAATCAGCCCCGCCGGCGGGGCAGGGTGCTCGCCTCAAGCGCCGGCGGGGCTGGGTGTTCGCCTCAAGCGCCGGCGGGGCTGGGGTTGAATCAGCCCGTCCGGCGATTGAGGACACACGCCCGCAGGGCGCTACTGCTTCGTCGCCGCCGCGCACTCCGCGCAGGTGCCGAAGATCTCCACCGTGTGGGCCACGCTCACATAGCCGTGCTGGGCCGCGACCGTCTCCGCCCACTGCTCCACCGCGGGGCCCTCGACCTCGACCGCCTTGCCGCAGACGCGGCAGACCAGGTGGTGATGGTGGTCGTCCGTCGAGCAGCGGCGGTAGACGGACTCGCCCTCGCTGGTGCGCAGGACGTCCACCTCGCCCGCGTCCGCGAGGGACTGGAGCGTGCGGTAGACGGTGGTCAGGCCCACCGAGTCGCCGCGGTGCTTGAGCATGTCATGGAGCTCCTGCGCGCTGCGGAACTCGTCCACCTCGTCAAGCGCCGCAGCCACCGCGGCCCGCTGCCGGGTCGACCGGCCTCGTACCGGGGCGGTGTTCCCGCCGATTGGCGCCGTGGTCACTGGAGCCTCCTCGCTTTGCCCGCACACATGTCGGGCCATTCTGCCAGGCCGCGGATCAGACCTTGACGTCGTCACTCGGCCATCGTGAGCTCGGCACATCCATGGTGCACTCCGTTCGGCTCGCCTCCAAGGCACGCGCACGCCGTCGCGCAAGGGGCGCGGCGAGCGCCGTCAGGACGATGAAGACGCCGATGGCGAGCAGCACGATCGTCGCACCGGGCGGCACGTCCTGGTAGTACGAGGCGGTGGTTCCCGCGAGCGAGACGCCCACGCCGATCGACACCGCCAGCGCGAAGGTCGCCTTGAAGGACCGCGAGATCTGCTGCGCCGCGGCCACCGGGACCACCATCAGCGCGCTGACCAGCAGCAGCCCGACCACCCGCATCGCCACGCTGACCGTGACCGCGGCCGTGACCGCGATCAGCAGGTTCAGGGCGCGCACCGGCAGCCCGGTCACCCGGGCGAACTCCTCGTCCTGGCTGACCGCGAACAGCTGCCTGCGCAGCCCCAGGGAGACCAGGATCACGAACCCGGCGAGCACCGCGATGGCCGTCAGGTCGTCGACGGAGACCGTCGACAGCGAGCCGAACAGGTACGAGCTGAGCTTCGCCGTCGACCCGCCGGCCGACATCTCCATCAGCAGGACGCCGCCCGCCATGCCGCCGTAGAACAGCATCGCCAGCGCGATGTCGCCGCGGGTGCGGCCGTACGCCCTGATCAGCTCCATGGTGATCGCGCCGGCCACCGAGACGAGCGTGGCCATCCAGATCGGGTTCGTCGACAGCAGGAAGCCGAGGCCGACGCCGGTCATGGCGACATGGCCGATGCCGTCGCCCATCAGCGCCTGGCGGCGCTGCACCAGATAGATCCCGACGGCGGGCGCGGTGATGCCCACCAGCACGGCCGCGATGAGCGCCCGCTGCATGAACGCGGAGTCGAGGATTTCCATGATCAGCTCAGCAGTCCCGTGCGGAGCGGCTCGTCGGCCGCGTGCGGATGTACGTGGTCGTGGCCGGGCAGCGCGTGCTGGCCCACGGCCTCGGGCGGCGGCCCGTCGTGCACGACGCAGCCGTCGCGCAGCACGACCGCCCGGTCGATCAGCGGCTCCAGCGCGCCCAGCTCGTGCAGGACCAGCAGCACCGTCGTGCCGGCCGCGACCTGCTCGCGCAGCGTGCCGGCGAGGACGTCCTGGCTGACCAGGTCCACGCCCGCCATCGGCTCGTCCATGATCAGCAGTTCGGGGGAGGAGGCGAGCGCGCGGGCGATCAGCACGCGCTGGTGCTGGCCGCCGGAGAGCGCCGAGACCGAGTCCTTGGCGCGGTCGGCGAGCCCGACGAGCTCCATGGCGCGCTCCACGGCCGCCTTGTCGGCGCGGGAGAGCCTGCCCAGCCTCGTACGCGAGAGCCGGCCCGAGGAGACGACCTCGCGGACCGTGGCGGGCACGCCGCTGGCCGCGGTGGTGCGCTGCGGCACATAGCCGACGCGCGACCACTGACGGAAGCGCCGCAGCTCGGCGCCGAAGAGGGAGATGGAGCCGCCGGTGAGCGGCACCTGGCCGATCAGGGAGCGGACGGCGGTCGACTTGCCCGAGCCGTTGGCGCCGAGCAGGGCGACGACCTCGCCCGGCTGGACCGTGAGATCGATGCCGCGCAGGACCGGGCGCGAGCCGAGCGAGGCCTGTGCCCCGCGGACGGTGATGACGGGCTCCATGACTGGTGCCTCCGGTTCCTGCTGCCGTACAGCGGCCTTCGCGGCGGCTGCCGTCGAGACAGCGGCTGTCGAGTCGACGGTGGTCACTTCGCGCCGAGCGCCTTCTTCAGCGCGGCGAGGTTGGACCGCATCACTTCGATGTAGTCCGCGCCCTTGGACTTCTCGGTGATCCCTTCGAGGGGGTCGAGGACGTCCGTGGCCAGGCCGGTGTCCTCGGCGAGGGTCTTCGCGGTCTTGTCGCTGGCCAGCGACTCGAAGAAGACGGTGCTGACCTTCTCCTTCTCGGCGATGGACTGGAGCTCCTTGACACGGGCCGGGGTCGGCTCGGACTCGGGGTCCAGGCCGGCGATGCCCTCCTGGTCCAGGCCGTAGCGGTCGGCGAGGTAGCCGAAGGCGGAGTGGGTGGTGATGAAGGTCTTCGTCGTCGTGTTCTTCAGACCGGCGGCGAACTCGGCGTTCAGGGCGTCGAGCTTCTTCGTCAGTGCGGCGGCGTTCTTCTTGTAGTCCGCCGCGTGGTCCGGGTCGGCCTTCGCGAGGGAGGCCTCGACGCCCTTGGCGACCTCGGCGTACCTCACGGGGTCGAGCCAGATGTGGGGGTCGGCGCCGTCGCCCTCGTGCGCGTGCTCTTCCTCGTGGCCGCCCTCGGCGTGCTCGCCGTGGCTGTGGCCGCCCTCGGCGCCGTGGTGCTCCAGCTCGGTGAGGGCTGCGGCGTCGACCTTGTTCTTCGCCTCGGACTCGGCGATGGCCTCGTCGACGGCGGGCTGCACGCCCTTGAGGTACAGGATGTAGCCGGCCTCGTTCAGCTCGGCGGTCTGGCGGGGCTTGAGCTCCAGATCGTGCGGCTCGACGCCGGGGCGGGTGAGGGTGGTGACGGAGACATGGTCGCCGCCTATCTCCTCGACGAGGAACTGCATCGGGTAGAACGACGCCACTGCCTTGAGCTTTCCGTCCTCGTCCCGGCCGTCGGCAGCGCTGGAGACCGAGCAGGCGGAGACGGCCATGAGGCCGAGCGCGACTGCTCCGGCGGTGGCGGCGGTGGGTATGAGGCGGCGTACGTTCATGACAGTCATTTTCAACAAAAGTGGAAACGATTGTCAACAAAGCCTTGGGTCGGCTCCGGAGCGGCCTGACGCCGGTACCGATTTGATCCAGGGGGTGCGGCCGCCGGTAATCTGAAGCATTCGCCCGCCGTCTTCTGACCGCCACCCCGCACCGAGGCGCTGTGCGCCGCTTTTGTCCCATCCCATCGTCGTAATGAAGAGAGCACCGTGGCCGCCGACAAGATCGACACCATCGTCAGCCTGAGCAAGCGCCGTGGCTTCGTCTACCCCTGTAGTGAGATCTACGGCGGTCAGAAGGCCGCCTGGGACTATGGGCCGCTCGGCGTCGAGCTCAAGGAGAACATCAAGCGCCAGTGGTGGCGCTACATGGTCACTTCCCGTGAGGACGTCGTCGGCATCGACTCGTCGGTGATCCTTGCCAGCGAGGTCTGGGAGGCCTCCGGCCACGTCGCCACCTTCACCGACCCCCTTACCGAGTGCACCTCCTGCCACAAGCGCTTCCGCGCTGACCACCTGGAGGAGGCGTACGAGGCGAAGCACAACCGTCTGCCCGAGAACGGCCTCGCCGACGTCAACTGCCCCAACTGCGGCAACAAGGGCCAGTTCACCGAGCCCAAGCAGTTCTCCGGTCTGCTCTCCACCCACCTCGGCCCGACCCAGGACTCCGGCTCCGTCGCGTACCTGCGGCCCGAGACCGCCCAGGGCATCTTCACCAACTTCGGCCAGGTCCAGCAGACCTCGCGCAAGAAGCCGCCGTTCGGCATCGCGCAGATGGGCAAGTCCTTCCGGAACGAGATCACTCCCGGAAACTTCATCTTCCGCACCCGCGAGTTCGAGCAGATGGAGATGGAGTTCTTCGTCAAGCCCGGCGAGGACGAGCAGTGGCAGGAATACTGGATGGAGCAGCGCTGGAACTGGTACCGCGACCTGGGTCTCCGTGAGGAGAACATGCGCTGGTTCGAGCACCCGGCCGAGAAGCTCTCCCACTACTCCAAGCGCACCGCCGACATCGAGTACCGCTTCCAGTTCGGCGGCAACGAGTGGGGCGAGCTCGAGGGCGTCGCCAACCGCACCGACTACGACCTCTCGGCGCACTCCAAGGCCTCCGGCACGGACCTGTCGTACTTCGACCAGGAGGCCGGCGAGCGCTGGACTCCGTACGTCATCGAGCCCGCCGCCGGCGTCGGCCGCGCCATGCTCGCCTTCCTCCTCGACGCGTACAACGAGGACGAGGCCCCCAACGCCAAGGGCGTCATGGAGAAGCGCACCGTCATGCGCCTCGACCCGCGCCTCGCGCCCGTCAAGGTCGCCGTGCTCCCGCTCTCCCGCAACCCGCAGCTCTCGCCGAAGGCCAAGGGCCTGGCCGCGGACCTGCGCAAGAACTGGAACATCGAGTTCGACGACGCGGGCGCCATCGGCCGCCGCTACCGCCGTCAGGACGAGATCGGCACGCCGTACTGCGTCACCGTGGACTTCGACACCCTCGACGACAACGCGGTCACCGTGCGCGAGCGCGACACCATGAAGCAGGAGCGCGTCTCCCTCGACCAGATCCAGGGCTACCTGGGCAGCCGCCTGCTCGGCTGCTGACGCGCCCCGCGGCAGCGCAGCAGTAGAGCGGTACGGCAGCACCGCACGTCAGAGGCCGGCCGGGCCCATCGCCCGGCCGGCCTCCGCGCGTCCCCGGCCGCGCGGACGTCCAGCGCCGCGCGGACGCCCTGCGCCGCCAGCGCCGCGCACAGGCCCGCCAGCGGCAGCTCAGCGCAGACCGCCATCGCCGCCGCCGTCGCGAACTCCGCGCCAGGCGCCGAGGTCAGCAGATCCATGCACGCGTCGGCCGCCCCCAGCACCGCGGCCCCGGCCGCCGGCGCCCGATGGCCGCCCGTGCCGCGGGCGAGCCGCGCGCCGGCCGTCAGCAGGCAGGCGGCCTCCAGCGCGTCGAGCGCCACCCACGCCGCGGCCTCGCGCGGCGGAAGCGTCGCGGCCAGGAACCCCAGCCAGGGCAGCAGGGCCAGGCCCGCGCCCGTCAGCAGCCTGCCCTGCCACAACCGGCGAACCGAGACAGGGGAGTTGCAGGCGATGAGAGCCATCGAGCGCGCCTCTTTCAGCTGTCGCGAACCCGGCCTTCGGGCTCGTGGTCAACACTCCTGTCCGGGGCGCTCGCCGTCAGTAGCGCAGCTTGCCGACCCGGGGTGGCGCCAGCTTCACCCCCGATGCGGCAACAGGCTTCATGGCAGCCGTCCGAGCCCGCCGTCTACGGTTGGATCATGAACATCCCGCCTCGGCTGCGCCGCTCGCTCACGCGGCTTCGGCGAGACATCCTCTTCATCGCCTCCGGGGCGCCCCTGCACCTGGCCACCGCGCCGCTGTTCGTCTGGGCGGCCGTCCTGATCGCCCAGACCGTCTCCGGCGCCTCGTCCGCGGCCCCCGTGATCCTGCCGATCCCGGTCGTCCTCCTCGTCGTCGCCGGATTCGGCCTCACCGAGGCCCACCGCTGGCGCCACCGGGAGCTGTGCGGAGTGGAGCTGCCCCGACTGCGGCTCGCCGTGGCACGGCGCCAGCTCGGCTACCACTGGCTCGTCGCGCCCTGCCTCGGGCTGCTCGAACTGCTCGTGCTCGCACTCCTGCTGGCCGGGACGGCCGCGGCTGCCGTCTTCGTGTGGGTCTTCCTGCTGCCCTTCGACTGGCGCATCGCCCACCCCGGCTACACCGTCCAGGCCGCGTACGTCATGGCCGCGGGCGTCCTCGCCCTCGCCGTCGCACCCGGCCTCGCCGGGGCGCTCGTACGGCTGGAGAACCGCGTCGCCCCCGCCGTCCTCAAGGACGGCCGCGCCGAGACGCTGAAAAGGCGCGTGGCCGACCTCACCGAGAGCCGGGCCGCGGCCGTGGAGGCCGCCGACGCCGAGCGCCGCCGCATCGAACGGGACCTCCACGACGGCGCCCAGCAGCGGCTCGTCTCGCTCGCCCTCAATCTGGGCATCGCCAAGGTCGCCCTCGCCGACCTGCCGCCGGAGGCGCGCCAGGTCATCGACGACGCGCACCGCGAGGCCAAGGAGTCGATCGAGGAGCTCAACAGCCTCGTACGCGGGCTGCATCCGGCCGTACTCGACGAACGCGGCCTGGACGCGGCCCTGCCGGGACTCGCGGCGCGCGCTCCGCTGCCCGTACGGCTGCGCGCCGACCTCCCCGAGCGGGCCGCCCCCGCCGTCGAGGCCGTCGCCTACTTCGTCGTCTCCGAGGCCCTCGCCAACATCGCCAAGCACGCCCAGGCGACCAGGGCCGATGTGACCGTCTCCCGCCTGGGAGCCATACTGCGGGTGGTCGTCGCCGACGACGGAGTGGGCGGCGCCGACTCCTCCCGCGGCACCGGCCTCACCGGTCTCGCCCAACGCGTCGGATCCGTCGACGGGACCCTCCGGATGAGCAGCCCCGCCGGGGGCCCGACCGTCATGACCGTGGAGCTGCCGTGCGTGCTGTGATCGCCGAGGACTCGGTCCTGCTCAGGGTCGGCGTGGTGAAGATCCTGGAGATGGCCGGGTTCGAGGTCGTCGCCGAAGTCGGCGACGCGGACGGCCTGCTGGCGGCCGTGGGCGAGCACCGTCCCGACATCGCCGTCGTCGACGTTCGGATGCCGCCCGGCTTCACCGACGAAGGCGTACGGGCGGCCCTCGCCGTCAGACGGCAGTGGCCGGACACGTCCGTGCTGATGCTGTCGCAGTACGTGGAGGAGCGGTACGCGGCCGAGCTCATCGCCGCCGACACCCGCGGCATCGGATACCTCCTCAAACAACGCGTCGCGGACGTGGAGGAGTTCATCGAGACGCTCCGCCGGGTCGCCGGCGGCGGGACGGCTCTCGACCCGCAGGTCGTCGCGCAGCTCCTGGTCCGGCGCCGGCGCGACCCGCTGGAGCGGCTCACCGAGCGCGAACGGGAGGTGCTCGCGCTGATGGCCGAGGGACGGTCCAACGCCGGGATAGCCGGCCGCCTCGTCGTCAGCGAGAGCGCCGTCGCCAAGCACATCAACAGCATCCTCGCCAAACTCGACCTGCCGCGCGCCGACGCCGACCACCGCAGGGTGCTGGCGGTCCTCCGCTTCCTCGAAGGCGGGTCCTGAGAGCTCACGGCGTCCGCCGCGGGAGCGCCGAGCACCCGCTGGGGGCCTGTTGGGCGCCCGGCAGACGACGGCCGCGTCAACAGTGCCGCAAGACGATGCCGTTGATGTTGCTCCTGCTGCACACTGGGCGCACTCGTCACCTGGAGGGAACGATGCCGTCCACGACCACCAGCAAGGTCAGCAGATGGGACCAGCACGGACGCGAACACGTCGTCCGAGTACAGAAGTCCACCATCCAGCGGCTGCTGACCTGCGACACCTGCGGCTGGCGCAAGACCGCGCAGTTCCTGCCCTGGCTCAAGGCCGAGGAGCACCTGGCCGAGGAGCACCAGGCGACGGTCGACCCGAGCGCCTGAGGCGGGGTGCGGGCGGCCGTACTCCGGGAGGCGCTCGGCGCCCGGCGCTCGCCGGGGCCGCGCCCGCCGAAAACTGGTACCCGGGCCCTGCCCCGGCGGGGTACCGTCACACCCATGTCTTCGTTCTTCCAGATCTACGAGTGAGAGGGCGGCGGTCAGCCCCCGCCCCCGTCTGACGAGTCCGCAGTCACTTCTCACCCTCTTTGGGAGAACCACATGGCCAAGAGCCGCAACAACCTCCTCGGCGTCGGCGGACAGCGCAAGAAGCTGTCCCGCGCCGACCAGCAGGGCAACGGCCCCGCCCGCAACGCCGACCGCAAGACGGCCGCCGACCAGAAGCAGGACCTCGTGCGCAAGATGCGCGAACGCGCCCAGGGCGGCGAGCAGGACGAGTCCCCGTCCCAGCCGCAGGCGAAGCAGGACTGACCCAGCGAAGTCCGTGGGCCCGGATCGCGTGACGCGATCCGGGCCCACGGGCGTTCTCGCGCTCGCCGTCTCTGCGCTCTATGGGTTCCGGCGCTCTATGGCTGCTCTGTTCGGCCGCTCGGCTCGGCTCAGCGGTCGTCCGTCTCGGCGGGCACCTGGAACGTCGAGGTGTCGAGCACACAGGCGAAGGGATCGGGGATGTGGAGCTTGTCGCCGAACGGGACCGTGGTCCGCGACAGATAGCCCTTGTCGGACGGCTGCCAGAACACCGAGGCGGTCTCCTCCGCCATGTCGACGAGGAGACAGACCGGCACGCCCGATCTGCCGTAGACGGGGACCTTGTCCTGCCAGTCCACGAGCCGGGTCGAGGAGGAGGTCAGCTCGCAGACGAAGGAGAGGGCCTCGCCGTCGACGAATCGGCCGTCGCCCTCGAAGGCGGCTTCAGCGGCGCCGTAGATGTCGGGGCCGTACGCCCGCTCCTCACCGGGGAAGGCGAACAGGAACGGTGCGTGGTCGACGAAGTGGCCACGGGGCGCGTGTGGTTCCAGCTGCGAGCGGATGGAGCGCATGATGGGCGAGTAGAACTTCCGCGACCACGGCGACATGACGATGTTTCCCCCGACGATCTCTGCCCGGTAGCCGTCGGGCACCTCCATGCTCAGCAAGGTCCGGCTCAGCGCCTGGAAGCGCGCTGAGCCGGGGGGAACCTCTGTCGTCGTCGGTCGCTCAAGCATCAATGTCATGATGCGCCCTCCCTCGAGCCACGGGCTAGACGGCCACACGTAATGAATCGACCACTCAGCGTAGTGGATCCGGTCGGGCCATGATCCGGGTTCCGCCAGCCGGCGCCCGCGTCCGCCGCCGGTGTGTGAGCTCTCCCATATGTGGATAGTACGACTAACTAACGACCATGGCGGTGCGCGACAATAGGCGGATGACCACGCTCGCCCCGTCTGCCTCGACGCTCGCCATCGGCCCCCACGCTGTGACGCCCCCGGTGGTGCTCGCACCCATGGCCGGCATCACGAACGCTCCCTTCCGCACCCTCTGCCGCGAGTTCAGCGGCGGCAAGGGTCTCTTCGTCAGCGAGATGATCACGACGAGGGCGCTGGTCGAGCGCAACGAGAAGACCATGCAGCTGATCCACTTCGACGAGACGGAGACGCCTCGCTCGATCCAGCTGTACGGGGTGGACCCGGTCACCGTCGGCAAGGCCGTCCGCATGATCGTGGACGAGGGCCTCGCCGACCACATCGATCTGAACTTCGGCTGCCCGGTCCCCAAGGTCACCCGCAAGGGCGGCGGCTCGGCGCTCCCGTACAAGCGGCCGCTGCTGCGGGCGATCCTGAACGAGGCGGTCGGCAACGCGGGCGATCTGCCGGTGACGATGAAGATGCGCAAGGGCATCGACGACGACCACATCACCTTCCTCGACGCGGGCCGGATCGCCGTCGAGGAGGGCGTCACCGCCATCGCCCTGCACGGGCGCACCGCGGCGCAGCACTACGGCGGCACGGCGGACTGGGACGCCATCGCCCGGCTGAAGGAGCACGTCCCGGAGATCCCGGTGCTCGGCAACGGCGACATCTGGTCGGCGGACGACGCGCTGCGGATGATGCGGGAGACGGGCTGCGACGGGGTCGTGGTGGGGCGCGGCTGCCTGGGGCGGCCGTGGCTCTTCGGCGACCTGGTGGCCGCGTTCGAGGGCACGGGGGCGTACGCGACGCCGACGCTCAAGGAGGTCGCCGTCGTCATGCGGCGCCACGCGGAGCTGCTCGGGGAGTGGATCGGCGACGAGGCGCGCGGGGTGATCGACTTCCGTAAGCACGTGGCCTGGTATCTCAAGGGCTTCTCGGTCGGCTCGGAGATGCGCAAGAAGCTGGCGATCACCTCTTCCCTCGCCGAGATGGACGCTCATCTGAGCGAGCTGGACCTGGACCAGCCGTGGCCGACAGGGGCCGACGGGCCCCGTGGGCGCACGTCCGGCAACAACCGCGTCGTCCTTCCGGACGGCTGGCTGAAGGATCCGTACGACTGCGCGGGGGTCGGCGCCGACGCCGAGCTGGACACCTCGGGCGGCTGAGCGCATGCCCTCTGGGCTGGGCCGGACCGTTTCGAGTGGCTCGGCGAGGGTCCGGATGATGGAATGACGGCAGGTCCGACGGCGTGATTCTCGCCACCCCTGATAGGGGGTCCGCTCAGATGAGCAATTTCTGGCCGGCTGCACCTCTCAAAGGGTGGCACTGAGTGCCACCCCTTTGGTCTTCAGATGATCGATCAAAAAATCACACGCAGTGCTCGTGATGCTTCGATGTGTCGCTGTGCGTAGTTATGTGTTCAAGAGTTGAATCGAAGGGTCCCCGCCTGAAGACGGCTGTCGTGCTTTCGATCTGCTGGCGGAGGAGTGGTTAAGGCCGTATGACGCCCAAGTGGACATACCCAGACGCCTTCGATCTGGGTATGTTCCTCGCCGTCAGGGCAGCCACCGAGTCCTCGAGGAGTCGAGACCCGTGTCGGAAAACAAAGATCAGAAGTTCGTCTATGACTTCACCGAGGGCAACAGGGACCTCAAGGACCTGCTCGGCGGAAAGGGTGCGAACCTCGCCGAGATGACCAACCTCGGTCTCCCCGTCCCTCCGGGCTTCACGATCACCACCGAGGCGTGCAAGGTCTACCTGGAGAGCGGCGACGAGCCCGCCGCCCTGCGCGACGAGGTGAGCGCTCACCTCGACGCCCTCGAGCAGACGATGGGCAAGAAGCTCGGCCAGGCCGACGACCCCCTCCTGGTATCCGTACGCTCCGGTGCGAAGTTCTCGATGCCGGGCATGATGGACACCGTCCTCAACATCGGCCTCTCCGACAAGTCGGTCCAGGGCCTGGCCAAGCAGGCCGGCGAGGACCGCTTCGCCTGGGACTCCTACCGCCGTCTCATCCAGATGTTCGGCAAGACGGTGCTCGGCGTCGACGGCGAGCTCTTCGAGGACGCGCTGGAGGCCGCGAAGGCGGCCAAGAAGGTCACGGTCGACACGGACCTCGAGGCGGCCGACCTCAAGAAGCTCGTCACCAAGTTCAAGAAGATCGTCAAGACCGAGGCCGGGCGCGACTTCCCGCAGGACCCGCGCGAGCAGATGGACCTCGCCATCCACGCGGTCTTCGACTCCTGGAACACCGACCGCGCCAAGCTCTACCGCCGCCAGGAGCGCATCCCCGGCGACCTGGGCACCGCGGTCAACGTCTGCTCGATGGTCTTCGGCAACCTCGGCCCGGACTCCGGCACCGGCGTCGCCTTCACCCGCGACCCCGCCAGCGGCCACCAGGGCGTCTACGGCGACTACCTGCAGAACGCGCAGGGCGAGGACGTCGTCGCGGGCATCCGCAACACCGTGCCGCTCGCCGAGCTGGAGTCGATCGACAAGAAGTCGTACGACCAGCTGATGCAGATCATGGAAACCCTCGAGACGCACTACAAGGACCTGTGCGACATCGAGTTCACCATCGAGCGCGGCCAGCTGTGGATGCTCCAGACCCGCGTCGGCAAGCGCACCGCGGGCGCCGCGTTCCGCATCGCCACCCAGCTCGTGGACCAGGGCCTGATCGACGAGGCCGAGGCCCTCCAGCGCGTCAACGGCGCGCAGCTGGCGCAGCTGATGTTCCCGCGCTTCGACGACGAAGCGAAGACCGAGCTGCTGGGCCGCGGCATCGCCGCCTCCCCGGGCGCGGCGGTCGGCAAGGCCGTCTTCGACTCGTACACCGCGGTCAAGTGGTCGCGCTCCGGCGAGAAGGTCATCCTCATCCGCCGTGAGACCAACCCCGACGACCTGGACGGCATGATCGCCGCCGAGGGCATCTTGACCTCGCGCGGCGGCAAGACCTCGCACGCGGCCGTCGTCGCGCGCGGCATGGGCAAGACCTGTGTCTGCGGCGCTGAGGACCTCGAGGTCGACACCAAGCGGCGCAGGATGACCGTGAACGGCACCGTCGTCGAGGAGGGCGACGTCGTCTCCATCGACGGCTCCAACGGCAAGGTGTACCTCGGCGAGGTCCCGGTCGTGCCCTCCCCGGTCGTGGAGTACTTCGAGGGCCGGATGCACGCCGGCGCGGACGACGCGGACGAGCTGGTCGCCGCCGTCCACCGGGTCATGGCGTACGCGGACCGAGTACGCCGCCTGCGCGTACGGGCCAACGCCGACAACGCCGAGGACGCCCTGCGCGCCCGCCGGTTCGGCGCGCAGGGCATCGGCCTGTGCCGCACCGAGCACATGTTCCTCGGCGAGCGCCGCGAGATGGTCGAGCGGCTGATCCTGGCCGACACGGACACCGAGCGCGAGGACGCGCTGAAGGAGCTTCTGCCGCTGCAGAAGAAGGACTTCATCGAGCTGTTCGAGGCCATGGACGGCCTGCCGGTGACGGTCCGCCTGCTCGACCCGCCGCTGCACGAGTTCCTGCCCGACATCACCGAGCTGTCGGTGCGCGTCGCCCTCGCCGAGTCCCGCAAGGACGCCAACGAGAACGACCTGCGCCTGCTCCAGGCCGTGCACAAGCTGCACGAGCAGAACCCGATGCTGGGTCTGCGCGGCGTCCGGCTGGGCCTGGTCATCCCCGGTCTGTTCGCCATGCAGGTGCGGGCCATCGCCGAGGCGGCCGCCGAGCGCAAGAACGCCAAGGGCGACCCGCGCGCCGAGATCATGATCCCGCTCGTCGGCACGGTCCAGGAGCTGGAGATCGTCCGCGAGGAGGCCGACCTGGTCATCGCCGAGGTCGAGGCGGCCACCGGCACCGACCTGCGGCTGACCATCGGCACGATGATCGAGCTGCCGCGCGCCGCCCTCACGGCGGGTCAGATCGCCGAGGCCGCGCAGTTCTTCTCCTTCGGCACCAACGACCTCACCCAGACGGTGTGGGGCTTCTCCCGGGACGACGTGGAGGCGAGCTTCTTCACCGCGTACCTGGAGAAGGGCATCTTCGGGGTCTCGCCGTTCGAGACGATCGACAAGGACGGCGTCGGCTCGCTCGTGCGCAGCGCGGTGGAGGCCGGCCGGGCCACCCGCCCCGACCTCAAGCTGGGCGTCTGCGGCGAGCACGGCGGCGACCCGGAGTCGGTGCACTTCTTCCACGAGGTGGGCCTGGACTACGTCTCCTGCTCGCCGTTCCGGATCCCGGTGGCGCGGCTGGAGGCGGGCCGCGCGGCGGCCGAGTCTAGCGGCAGCGACTCCCGCTAGAGACCCTCTACGCCGGGGCCGTCGCCGGGGCCCGGGGGCACGCCCCCGGAGTCCGGAAACTCAACCCTCACCGGTGACCCGGTGACGGTTCCGGAACACCAAGGAAGGGGCGGGTGCCTGTGCGGGGCGCCCGCCCCTTCCGCTTGCCTTCTGCCGGGTGATCGGCGCCTGTGGACGGCGTCCTGCCGGTTCCGCTTTTTAAGGGGGCGGACCGAATCCCCTGTTGAATTCTTGACGTCCGCCCCAAGGGTAACGGCAATCGAATTTCTGCCATTCATTGCGCAAAGTGTGGGCGGAGCGCGGCCCTCGGATCCCCACCCGAGGGCCGCGCCCCATTACCCGTGCCGGACACGGAGCCGCAACCTCCGCCTACCGCCGCCGGACGTGCAAAGCCCCCCACGGCCTTCGCGACGTCACATCGGTGACAGAGGTTTCGTGCCCGACGTCGTACAGCCTTTCGGTTCCCCCATGGGCCACGGAAGGCGTTTCAACTGTGGCTGAAACTCCGTGGTAACGTCCTGTGATGGCATGCATACTCAGTGATCGGGGCGATTGCGGATGCAACAAGTGGGGGTTCGGTGCTGCGTATCCATTTCACGGCGGAAGACCTAGCCAGAGTGAGGATGGCGGCCAGGCCCGATGTTTTGTGGGAAACGATTCTCAGCTTTCACAGATTGCGCGACCGGCGCGGTGCCACGGTCTTCGGTGAATGGAGATCTGAAACGCGGGCCCGGTTGAATGGTGAAACACGCCTGCTCTCCGCGCTGGTTCCGCAGCGGGGTTATTTCCCGGACTTTCTGACGCCTCCAGAGTCCCGGGACGGCCTCGACGCGGGGCTGGAGGCGCTGCGGGAGACCACGCCCGGGCGGCTGCACTCCGAGCTCGCCCTCGTCGCCTCCCGACGCGGCTCGATGCCCCTGCTGCCAGGCCGACTGGCCGCGCTCGCCGAGGGCAAGCCCGAGCCGCTCGCCCGTCTCGTCGGCGCGCTGCGGAGCTACTACCGGGCCGCCGTGGAGCCGTACTGGCCCCAATTACAGGCCAGAGTCGAGGCGGACCGCGCCGTGCGCGGCCGGGCGCTGCTTGACGGCGGCGCGGACGAGCTGCTCGCCTCGCTGCCGCCGGTCCTGCGCTGGCGGGCCCCCATCCTGGAAGCCGACTACCCCGTCGACCGGGACCTGCGGCTGAACGGCCGCGGACTGCTGCTGCAGCCCTCGTTCTTCTGCCGCGGGACCCCGGTGGCCTACCGCGACGCCGAGCTCCCGCCGGTGCTCGTCTACCCGGTCGCCCACCCGTGCGAGCCGGCCTTCGCCGAGAGCTGCCGCCCCTCGCTCGGCAGACTGGTCGGCCACACCCGCTCGGCCGTCCTGCAGGCCATCCGCAACGGCAGCACCACCAGCGAACTGGCCCGCAGGGCAGGCGTCTCGCTCGCCTCGGCGAGCCAGCACGCGGCCGTGCTGCGCGAGGCGGGCCTGGTGGTGACGCTGCGGCACGGCAACGCGGTGCTGCACACGCTGACCCCGCTGGGCGCCGCCCTGCTGCGCGGCGGCGCCACACCGGAGGCCGCGGGCTACGCGCGGAACGGGCCCGTCACCTCGTAGGTGATGCCGCCCGACGAACTGCCGCTCGTGCCGCGCTGGCTGGAGAAGTACAGCCGCGAGCCGTTCGGGGAGAAGGCCGGTCCGGTGATCTCGGAGCCGGACTGGCCGGTGATCCGCAGGAACGGCGCGACCACGTCGTCCGGCGTGATGACGCAGATCTCCATGTTGCCGCCGTCCTCCGCGACGTACAGGTCGCCGGAGGAGGATCCGGTGACGTTGTCGACGCCGGTCAGCGGGGCGCTGCCGCTGACCAGCGAGTCGTCGTAGGCGAGTTCGTACGTGCTGTCCGCCAGGTTCAGCTGCCAGACGCGGTTGTCGCCCTTGGTGGTGAACCACACCGTGTCGTCGGCGTAGTAGCAGCCCTCGCCGCCGTTGAACTTCTTCGAGCCCGAGACCTGGCTGCGGGTCGCGGTGGGGGAGCCGTCCGGGTCGGGCACCGTGGCCCAGGTGAAGCCGCCGGAGGTCCCCGTGCCCGCCTTGAGCACCTGGAGCGTGCCGGAGGAGAGGTCGCCCCAGGTGGTCGGTATGAAGCGGTACAGACAGCCGTTGGTCTCGTCCTCGGTGAGGTAGACCACCCGGCGCACCGGGTCGGCGGCGGCCGCCTCGTGCTTGAACCGGCCCATCGCGGCGCGGCGGACGGAGGGGTTCACGCCCCACGGGTCGGCCTCGTAGACATAGCCGAGGCTGACCTCCTCGCAGGACAGCCAGGTGTTCCACGGGGTCTTGCCGCCCGCGCAGTTCTGCCGGGTGTCGGACAGGATGCGGTACGCGCCCGTGATGGCGCCAGTGGAGGAGAACTTGAGGGCGCTCGCGCCGCCGGAGGGGTTGATCTCCGAGTTGGAGACGTAGATCCAGCCGCTGCCGTCGACGTAGCAGGCGCCGCCGTCAGGGGCGTTGTGCCAGGTGTACGAGGTGCCGCCGACCGTCTGCCCGGAGCGGGCGACGACGCGGCTGCTGAACCCGGCGGGCAGCTGGATCCCGTTGGCGTCCGCCGAGCCGAGCGCGCCATAGGGGCCGGCGCCGGGCTGGGCGGGGTCGGCGTAGGCGGCGCCGCGCCACAGGGTGCCGCCGAAGGCGGCGGCGGAGCTTCCGATGATGGCGCCACGCAGGAAACTGCGACGTTCCACTGTCACTCCAGGGGGGATGGTGACCGCCCCGGGGGGCCGGCCGGCCCACCGGGGTCGCGCGCTACCGGAACCTAGGAGTGCCGAGTTGACTGCACGGCAACAACCGGTGACGCACAGCGGTCCAGTCCCCACCGGGCTCCACTCGCCCGCGGGGGTGGGGGTGACATGCCCTGTGCGGGCGGCCCGCGGGGCGCTGCCCCGGACCCCGCGCCTCAATCGCCGGCGGGGCTTAATTGGCACCCTGCCCTGGAGCCCCGCGCCTCAATGGCCGGGGAAACTCAGCCCGTCCGGCGATTGAGGACACGCCCGAAGGGCGTATGGGGACGTAGCCCCCTGGGGCGGGGGTGACATGCCGTGTGCGGGCTGCCGCCGGCGCCGCAGGGAGCAGTTCGTCGAACCCCTGACACGACCGTTTGAGCGAATAGCGGTCGGCCTCGATCGTGGCGTACCCGGCGCGCCTGATCAGCCCCGCTATGGCTGTCCCATGGCGATTCTCTCCTCTCCAGTCCAGCGATCGGATGAAGCCCAGCCCGCCGGGCCGGAGCAGCAGCCGGCCCGGCGAGAGATCAAGCTATGGCTGTGGCCCGCGCTGCTCACGCTGGCCGCGACGATGTACAGGATCAGCGGTCCGGTGATGGCGACGGACGAGTTGGCGACGTGGGAGGTGGCTCGCCGTAGCACCGGTCGGATTCTGGCCACCCTGCACCATGTGGACGCGGTCCACGGCACGTACTACCTCTTCATGCATGGCTGGATGACGCTCTTCGGCGACTCGCCCCTCGCCATGCGGACGCCCTCCGCGCTCGCTATGGCCGCTGCGGCGGGCCTCGTGGCCCTGACGGGGCGGCGGCTGTTCGGCGCGCGGGCCGGACTGTGCGGTGGACTTCTCTTCGCCCTGATCCCCATGGTCGGCCGGTTCGGCCAGGAAGCCCGTGGATACGCGCTGGTGCTCCTCGCCGCGGCCCTGGCGACGCTGCTGCTGCTTCGGGCCCTGGACGTGCCCCACAGTCGGCGGCGCTGGGGAGCGTACGCCCTGTGCCTGGCGTGCGTGGGGCTGGTGCACCTCGTCGCCCTGACCATCGTGCTCGCCCACGCCGTCGCCGTGCTGGCGCGCGCCCGTCACCAGCTCCGGGTGCTCTGGTGGTTCGGCCTGGCCGCGGTCGTCGGCGCCGCGTGTGTGACCCCCGTCGTCGTCCTGGGGCTCTCGCACGCGAACCGGCAGCTGTTCTGGGTCCCCGAGCCGGACGGCTGGAGTCTTCTGCGGATCTGGGGGGAGCTGTTCGCCTCGGGCCTGTGCGCCGGAGCCGTGGTGGTGCTCGCTCTGCTGGCGGCGGGAAGCGAGCGCAGAGAGGGTCTCCTCCTGTGCGCCGCGGTGGCCGTGCTGCCTCCGCTGGTCGTCTGGGCCGCATCTCATGGCGAGGTGTCGTACTTCCGGTACCAGTACGCGTTGTTCACGCTGCCGGCCTGGTCGCTGCTGGCGGGCGCCGGCCTGGCCACGGCGGCGCGATCGAGGATCGCCGTCGTCGCCGTCCTGTCCGTGCTGGTGCTGCTCGGGCTGCCCGACCACAGCCATATGCGGGAGAAGTACGAGCACGACTATCCCCACCGGGTGGACTACGCGGCCGCCGCGGGGACCATCGCCAAGTACTACCGCTCAGGAGACGCGGTCGTGTACGGCAAACGCCGCGCCTGGATGCTCGACGGAGGCGTCCGCTTCTACCTCCCCGACGGTGTGAGGCCGCGCGAGGCGCTCGTCGCCGAGTCGGCGGCCGAGCGCGACGACTTGTTCGGCGTCGCCTGCCCGAACCCGGTCGAGTGCCTCAAGGGCCAGCGCCGCGTCTGGGTGGTGGCGGAGGGCGGGAACGGCGATCCGCTCGGGACGATTCCCCTCAAGCAGTCGGCGGAGATCCGTACGAAGTACACCTTCTATGGAGCGGACCGGCACACCGGGGTGTGGGTCGGGCTCTATCTGCGCAGGTAGCCGTGAGCCGGGGGGCGCGTCGCGCCGACCCCCGCCCCGGCTTGTGTAAGCGGATCGGACGATCTTCAGACCGGCGTCGGCGCGTCTTGCGCAGGGCCTCTGGAGCAGTCACTAGGGTCACCGGTCCGACGCCGTCCCGGCCGTCCGCCGGGACGGCCGGCCCACTGACAGCGGGTGGAACCTTGAGACAGACAGTCTGCCTGAACATGATCGTCAAGAACGAGGCGCCGACCATCCGGAGGTGCCTCGACTCGGTGCGTCCTCTGATCGACACCTGGGTGATCGTGGACACCGGCTCGACGGACGGCACCCAGGACGTCGTCCGGGACTGCTTCAGCGATCTGCCCGGGGTTCTGCACGAGCGTCCGTGGAAGGGATTCGGCCCCAGCCGCACCGAGGCGCTCGAACTCGCCCGCCCCCACGCCGACTACCTGCTGTTCATCGACGGCGACGACGAGATGCAGGTACGGCCCGGGTTCCAGATGCCGGCCCTGACCCACGACGCGTACCGGGTCGCCCTGCACAACGGGCCGATCATCCACTGGCGGCCGGCGCTGGTCTCCACCCGGCTGCCCTGGCGGTACGTCGGGGTCCTCCACGAGTACATCGAGAGCGGTACCCAGCACAGCCTTGGAGTGTTCGAGGGGGCCAACATCCTCACCGTCGGGGGCGGCGCCCGCCTGCGGGAGGGCGGTCAGCGGAAGAAGTACCTCAAGGACGCGGAGATCCTCGAACAAGGGCTGATCGACGAGCCCGACAACGCCCGGTACGTGTTCTATCTCGCCCAGAGCTGGCGCGACGCGGGAGAGCCGGAGAAGTCCCTCGCCGCCTACGACCGCCGGGCGGGCATGCCCGGCTTCCTCGAGGAGACCTACTGCGCCCAGGTCTACGCCGCACGGCTCGCCGCGAGCCTGGGCCGGGGGCCGGCAGAGGTGATGGAGCGGTATCTCCGTGCGTATGAGAGCCGTCCCTCGCGAGCCGAGGCGATCGGCGACCTCGCCCGCGCCTGCCGTCTGGAGAAGCGCTGGCCGCTGGCGTACATGTTCGCCAAGCAGGCGGCGCGTATCCCCTTCCCGAAGGACATCCTGTTCGTCGAGTTCTCGTGGCACGAATGGCGCGCCCTCGACGAACTCGCCGTGGCCGCCGCCTGGGTCGGCGAGCACCAGGAGTCCCTGGAGTGCTGCGAGCGCCTCCTCGACGAGGGCAAGCTCCCCGACGAGCAGCGCGAACGGGTCGTCGCGAACCTGAACTTCGTCCAGCGCAAGCTGGGCACGGCGTACACCGTGGTCACCTGACCGCGAGGATGAGAGAGCCATGACCCTCACCGGCCCCACCGCCACGACTGCCACCGCCACCACGACTGCCACCGCCACCACCACGGCCACGACCGCTGCCGCTGCCGCCGACTCGCCTGTGCTCGCGCTGGTGCGGCCCGCCCGGCAGACCCATGTCGTCGACATCGGCGCCAACCCGATCGACGGGGACCCGCCCTACCGGGACATGATGCGAGCCGGTCTGTGCCGGGTGACCGGGTTCGAGCCGCAGCCCGACGCCCTGGCGGACCTGCAGCGCCGCAAGGGCCCGCTCGAGACCTATCTGCCCGACGCCGTCGGCGACGGCGGCGCCCACACCCTCCATGTCGCCGCCGCCTCGGGGATGACCAGCCTCTTCCGGCCCGACCCGAACCGGCTCAGGCTCTTCAACGGATTCACCGAATGGGGCCGGATCCGCGAGGAGGTCTCGATCGACACCCGGCGGCTGGACGACATCGAGGAGGCCGGCGCCTTCGACCTTCTGAAGATCGACGTCCAAGGCGCCGAGCTGATGGTGTTCCAGGGCGCCGCCCAGAAGCTGGCCGAGGCGGTGGCGGTCCACACCGAGGTCTCCTTCGTCCCGCTCTACGAGGACCAGCCCGTCTTCGGCGACGTGGATCAGGAGCTGCGCCGCCAGGGCTTCATCCCGCACGCCTTCGCGGCGGTCAAGCGCTGGCCCATCGCCCCCGTGGTCTTCGGGGGCGACTTCCGCCGGGCCCGGCACCAGCTCCTCGAAGCCGACGTCGTGTACGTACGCGACTTCGGGCGCCCCGAGTCCATGACCGACGAGCAGCTCAAGCAACTGGCCCTGGTCGCCCATCACGTCTACGGCTCGACCGACCTCGCCTACCACTGCCTCGGCGTCCTGGCCGCCCGCGACGCCGCCGCTCCCGACGCGCCGAACCGCTATCTCGCCGCGCTGGGCTGACCTCGGCGGTCCCCGACGCTCCGGAGAAAGTTCTCCTGGGAGCGATGAGTCCTGGATCCGCCCGCGGTCTAACCCCTCGAACGACGACGACAGCGCGTCGACGAGAGAAGCGAGAGAAGAGAGACTGTCATGCCTCAGATGATCTTCGTCAATCTGCCGGTGAACGACCTCGCGACCACCAAGGCGTTCTGGGCCGCGCTCGGCTACTCCTTCAACGAGCAGTTCAGCGACGAGACCACGGCATGCCTGGTCATCAGCGACACCATCTACGCCATGCTGATCACCGAGCCGCGGTTCAAGGACTTCACCAAGCAGGAGATCGCGGACGCGAGCAAGACCACCGAGGTCATCCTCTGTCTGAGCGCCGACAGCCGGGAGGGGGTCGACTCGCTGGCCGATCTGGCGCTGGCCTCCGGCGGGTCGCCCGCGATGGACGCGCAGGACTACGGCTTCATGTACGGCCGCTCCTTCATGGACCCCGACGACCACCACTGGGAGGTCATGTGGATGGACGTCGAGGCGGCGGCGAAGGCGGCCGGCTGAGGCGTGAGCCGTAGCCCCGGCCTGCGAGGCGTCAGGCCGAGGAGCCGCTGTCGATGACGAGGTCCGTGCCCACGACCGCTCCGGCGTCCGCCGAGGCCAGGTAGAGCACCGCGGCGGCCACCTCCTCCGCCGCGGCGGCCCGTCCCAGCGGGTTCTCCGACGTCAGCCGCTCGGCGCGGTCGGCCTCGGTCTCGCCCGGTCGCAGGGACATGGGGGCCTCGGACGCGCCGGGGCTCACGGCGTTGACGCGGACGCCCTGGTGGATGTGGTCGAGGGCGGCGGCGCGGGTGAGGGCGCTGACGGCGGCCTTGGAGGTGATGTACGCGCCGACGTCGGGGATCCGCAGGTGAGCGCCCAGGTTGGAGGAGACGTTGACGATGGCGCCGCCGCCGTGGTCCTTCATATGGGCGATCTGGTGCTTCATGGCGAGCCAGACGCCGGTGACGTTGGTGCGCAGCACGGCGTCCCAGTCCTCCTCGCTGACGTCGCCGACGGGGCCCGTGCCGCGCAGGACGCCCGCGTTGTTGACCGCGACGTCCAGTCCGCCGAAGCGGTCGACGGCCGCGCGCACCAGGTCGCGCACGTCCTCGGAGCGGGTGACATCGGCGGGGTGCGCGAAGGCCGTGCCGCCCTCCTTCTCGATCAGCGCGACCGTCTCGTCGAGGGCGCCGGCGCGACGGCCCGCGACGACGACCGAGGCGCCTTCGGCGGCGAAGGCCAGGGCGATGGCGCGGCCGAGGCCGGAGCCCGCCCCCGTGACGAGGACGGACGCCGAGGCGAACCGGGCCCGAGCCGCGGCCGTGCGGGCGGCGGTGCGGGCGGTCTGCGCGGTGCGGGCGGTCTCGGCGGTGGGTGCGGCGGTCATGGTCTCCCCTTTTCTTGACCGTTCATTCCATTATTGAGGCATGGGCGAGGAGCGCCCGGAGGCGCCGGAAGCGAGGGCGGGATCAGTCCACGGGATCAGTCCAGCAGGGCCAGCGCCTGCTCGGCCGCGTCGCGCACCCGGCCCGGGTCGCGGGACGCCTTGCCGACCACGCGCATGCCCTGCATCAGCACCAGCAGCAGCCGTGCGAGAGCGCGCGGATCGCGGCCGGCGGGCAGCTCGCCCTGGGCCTGCGCCCGGGTCAGCGCCGAGTGGATCAGCGTCTCCAGGTGCTCCCAGCCCGCCTCGACCCGGCGCGTGGCGTCCGGGTCGTGCGGTCCCAGCTCGGCGGCGGTGTTCGTCAGGAAGCACCCGCTGAGCCGGACCTCTTCGGCCGTGGACTCCTCGGCGAAGCGGCGGACGAGCTCCCGTACGGCGGGCAGTGCGGGCCCGGGCGACGACAGCTCGTCGGTCAGTCGCGGATGCTGCCGCTCGCCGTAGCGGTCCAGCGCCTTCAGGTACAGCTGGTGCTTGTTGCCGAAGGTCGCGTAGATGCTGGCGCGCCCGATTCCCAGGCGCTCGACCAGGTCCGCCATCGACGTCGCCTCGTATCCGCGCTGCCAGAACAGCTCGAGGGCTGCCTGGAGCGCGGCGTCCGGGTCGAATTCCTTGGTCCTGGCCACGGAAGGAACCGTAGCCCTATCTGGAACGATCGGTCAAGATCACTCGGGTGCGGTCGGGATCACCCGGGTCCGGTCGCTCGCGTCCGGTCGGGCGGGCCGGGTCGGCCGTCAGCCCAGCCGTACCTCGTACGCCGTCACCGCCACCGACTCGTCGTCCAGACAGCCGCCCGTCTCCAGGTCGAACCGCTGCTTCAGCAGCGGCGACGCGACGAACGGGCGCCCCGCCGGCGACGTCCCGATCAGGCCGCGCGAGAGGACCTGCGCCCCGGAGAACGGATCGCGGTTGTCGATGGCGTACGGCGTGCCGGCCCGGTCCAGGAAGACCGCGACCTGACGGCCGTCGGGGAGCAGGGCGGCGACGCCCCGGCCCGGGGTGAGGACGGAGAGCGCGCAGAGCGCGAACCACTCCTGGTCCAGGCGGAGCTGGAGCTGTGTGTCCGTGTGCTGAGGCTTCTCAGGGGCGATCGTCATCGTGCGGCGGTACCTTCCAGGGATTCCAGAGCGTGCAGCGGACGGATGGACAGCAGCGGCAGGTCGGGCTTGACCTGGTCGCGCTCGGGCACGAACTTGACCGTCGGGTCGGGGACTTCGGGCGCGTTCACGAAGGAGACGAAGCGGCTCAGCCGCTCCGGGTCGCCGAGGGTCTCGGACCACTCGTCGCGGTAGCCCGCGACATGGTCCGCCATCAGCGCCTCCAGCTCCCCGCAGATGCCCAGCGAGTCGTGGACGACCACGTCCCGCACATGGTCCAGGCCGCCCTCGATCCGCTCCAGCCAGGTCGAGGTGCGCTCCAGCCGGTCGGCCGTGCGGATGTAGAACATCAGGAACCGGTCGATCAGCCGGATCAGCTCGGCGTCGGACAGGTCCTGCGCCAGGAGATCGGCGTGGCGCGGGGTGGCGCCGCCGTTGCCGCCGACGTACAGGTTCCAGCCGTTGGCCGTCGCGATCACGCCGAAGTCCTTGGACTGGGCCTCCGCGCACTCCCTCTGGCAGCCGGAGACCGCCGACTTCAGCTTGTGCGGGGACCGCAGGCCCCGGTAGCGCAGCTCCAGGTCGATCGCCATCCGCACGGAGTCCTGTACGCCGTAGCGGCACCAGGTCTGCCCCACACAGGACTTCACCGTGCGCAGCGCCTTGCCGTACGCGTGCCCCGACTCGAAGCCCGCGTCCACCAGCCGCGTCCAGATCTGCGGGAGCTGGTCGACCCGCGCGCCGAACAGGTCGATGCGCTGGCCGCCCGTGATCTTCGTGTAGAGGTTGAAGTCGCGGGCCACCTCGCCGATCACGATCAGCTTCTCGGGAGTGATCTCGCCGCCGGGGATGCGGGGCACGATCGAGTACGAGCCGTTCTTCTGCATGTTGGCGAGGAAGTGGTCGTTGGTGTCCTGGAGCGCCGCCTGCTCGCCCTCCAGCACATAGCCGTCCGCGCCGATCGTCGGCGCCAGCGACGCGATGATCGAGCCGACGGTCGGCTTGCAGACCTCGCAGCCGTTGCCGCCGCGCGCCTCCTCGCGGCCGTGCGCGTCGAGCAGCTGCTCGTACGAGGTGATCCGCAGCGCCCGCACGATCTCGTACAGCTCCTGGCGCGTCTGGCCGAAGCAGCCGCACAGGCCCTTGTCGACCTCGACGCCCGAGGCCTCCAGCTCGGCGTTGACCAGCTGGCCCAGCACCTTGACGCAACTGCCGCAGCCCGTGCCCGCCTTGGTGCACTTCTTCACCTCGGGCACCGTCGTGCAGGAGTGCTCCGTGACCGCGCCGCGGATCACGCCCTTGGTGACGTTGTGGCAGGAGCAGACGACCGCCTCGTCGGGCAGCGCGGAGGGGCCGAGCGCGACCGGCGCGCCCGCGCCGGCCGGCAGCACCAGCTGCTCGGGGGAGACCGGCGGCACGCAGCCGGTCAGCGGGCGCAGCATGCCGTACGAGTCGGCGTCGCCGACCAGCACGCCGCCCAGCAGCTCGCCCTCGCTGCCGATCACCAGCTTCTTGTAGACGCCGGTGCGGGAGTCCGCGTACACGACGTCCAGACAGCCCTCCGCCGTGCCGTGCGCGTCGCCGAACGACGCCACGTCCACGCCCAGCAGCTTCAGCTTCGTCGACATGTCGGCGCCGGTGAACGCCTTGACGTCGCCCTCCAGCGCGGCGGCCGCCGTCTCGGCCATCTCGTAGCCGGGCGCGACCAGGCCGTACACCCGGCCGTCCGACGCCAGCGCGCACTCGCCGATCGCGAACACCGACGGGTCGGAGGTCCGGCACTGCTCGTCGACCACGATGCCGCCGCGCTCGCCGACCGCCAGGCCCGCGTCCCGCGCCAGCTGGTCCCGGGGCCGGACGCCCGCCGAGAAGACCACCAGGTCGGTCTCCAGGACCGACCCGTCCGACAGGGCCATGCCGCACACCGCGCCCGTCTCGTCGACGGCGATCTCCTGGGTGCCGGTGCCCGTGTGGACGCTCAGGCCCATGTTCTCGATGGTGCGCAGCAGCGCGGCGCCGCCGCCCTCGTCCACCTGCACCGGCATCAGCCGGGGCGCGAACTCCACGATGTGCGTGGTCAGACCGAGCCCCTTGAGCGCGCCCGCCGCCTCCAGACCGAGCAGTCCGCCGCCGACGACCGCGCCGGTGGTCGCCGTCTTGGCGTACTCCTCGATCGCCAGCAGATCCTCGATCGTGCGGTAGACGAAGCAGCCCTCGGCGTCCTTGTTCGGCACCGGCGGCACGAACGGGTACGAGCCGGTGGCCAGGACGAGCGTGTCGTACGCGATGGTCACCCCGGCGCGCGAGGTCACCGTGCGCGCGTCCGTGTCCACGGACTCGGCCGGGTCGTCGAGGTGGAGCTCGATGCCGTGGCGGTCCATGAACCCCTCCTCGACGAGCGAGAGGTCGTCCGGCGTGCGGCCGGAGAAGTACGAGGTCAACTGAACCCGGTCGTAGGCGGCGCGCGGCTCCTCGCAGAGCACGACGACGCGCGCCCGGCCGGTGACGCCGCGCTCCGCGAGGGCCTCCAGGAATCGCTGGCCGACCATCCCGTGGCCGACGACCACGATCGTGGGAGTCGCGGCGGCAGACTTCGCAGGCATGTCAGAGGCCTCCATCATCGGTGAGCAGGTGGAGCAGAGGGACGGTCTCGGGCAGGGCCTCGTCGCCCTCCCAGGCGCGGGCGAGCGCGCCGACGGCGGCGAGATCCCCGAACAGGACCCCGCCGACGAGCCGGTCCCCGCGGACGACGACCTTGCGGTACGCGCCCCGGGTGGCGTCGGCGAGCTGGACGACGTCGTCGCCGGGGCGGGGCGTCGGGTCGCCGAAGGCGGCGAGGTCGAGCGGGCCGGTCTGGGCCAGGCCAGGGGCCGCCGACGGTGTCCGCGTCGGCGCGGTCAGGGTGAGGCGGGTCAGAGCGCGGGTGCCGGTGTAGCGGGCGGACTCGCCGCAGAGCACGGAGGCCAGGACGTCCGCCTGCTCCAGCGCCGGGCCGGCCAGTCCCTGGACGACGCCCGCGTGCTCCGAGCAGTCGCCGATGGCGTGGATGCACGGATCGGAGGTGCGCAGCTCGTCGTCGACGACGACGCCCTTGCGCACGTCGAGCCCGGCCTCCAGCGCCAGCCCCACGCGGGGCCGGACCCCGCACGCCAGCACGGTGACCTCGGAGTCGAGGACATAGCCGTCGGCGAGCTCGACCGCCGTGCCGCGCAGCCCGCGGACCCGGCACTCGGTGTGCACCTCCACGCCCAGCGACTCCAGGTGGGCGCGGAGCATCAGGGAGGCCGAGACGTCCAGCTGACGCTCCATGAGGTGCTCGCCCTGCTGGGCCAGCACCACCTTCGCGCCGCGCGCGGCCAGCGCCCGGGCCGCCGAGACGCCCAGCAGCCCGCCGCCGACGACGACCGCGCGGACCCCGGGGCGGACCGCCGCCGACAGGGCGGCGCAGTCGTCCAGGGTGCGGAAGGGGTGCACGCCCTCGGGGAGGCCGCCGCTGATTCCCCGCAGGGGAGGCAGCACCGGGTTCGAGCCGGTCGCCAGGACCAGCCGGTCGTAGGGGACCGCGGCGCCGTCCGCGCAGTGCACGAGCCGCCGCTCCCGGTCGATCGAGGTCGCCCGCACGCCGCGCCGCACGGGCACCTCGGGCAGGGCGATCACCTCGGGGCCGTACCGGCCGGCGAGGACCTCCGCCAGGAGCACCCTGTTGTAGGGGGCGTGCGGCTCGTCGCCGAGAACGGTGACGGGCACGCCCGAGCCGACGAGCCGGCGCGCCAGCTGTGCGCCCGCCGTCCCGCCGCCGATCACCACGATCTCTGAAGCCATGCATGCAGCGTGCGGCGTCGGTGTTACCCGCCAGGTTCCCGTCTGTTTCCCGTGGGGAACGCTGCCCTCAGCGCGGCGGGGGCCGCCGTGTGAGGGACCGCCTCCGGGGCGGGGGAGCGGGGTGTCCGGGACGGGTGAGGCGGCGGGGGAGGCCGGGCTTCCGGGACGGGTGAGGTCGGGCTTTTGGTCTCCGCGCCGGCGCGATCGAGCCAGGGGATGGATACGAAGCCTTGAGCCGTGGACCGCGCGCGCAGCCGACCTCGCCGAAGGTGTGACGGTCCTTCAGAGAGCGGTCGTGGCCGCCGAAGTCCGCCCAGGGCTCCTCGTGGAGCGTTCGATCACGCACACGCACACGCACAGGCACATGGACGGCATCGCGGCATCCCCACTCCCGGCCGCTCGGACCGGGCGACCGTATGCGGCGCCCCCGCCGGCGCTGAGCCGGAACCCCGACGGCCCTGCTCAGAATCGTCGCCGCCCAGGCACCCATTGGCGTGCCTCGTGTAGTCCATTCCGTTAATAGGATTATTCGGGCTATCAAGACACTGCTTCAGCGGTCCGATGAAGCCGAGGGAAGCTCGAACTTGCTTCCGGCGTATCACTCGATCCGGTTGGAAAAGGAGCAGTATATGAGTCCTGATTACAGGACCAAGTCCCCCCTGGGCCCGCTTCCTCGGCGGCGTGCGTGGATGACCGGCGGCGCGATCGCGTCGCTCGCCCTGGTGCTGACCGGGATGGCGAATCCCGCGATCGCGGCGGCGCAGAGTGCCAGGACGACGGCCGACGTCGTCGCGGCCGACTACGAGGAAGAGTGCCCGCCGAAGGAGCACGGCAGGCCGCCGCACGGTGAGCCGCCTCACGAGTCGCACGGTGAGCCGCCCCACCACCGGCCGCCGCACGGCGCGCCGTCGCACGATGAAGAGGAAGGTCCGCACGGGCCGCCGCTCGACATGACGAACCCCGACGCGGTCGGGGCGCGGATTGACCAGCTTCTCGGCAACGGCTCCGACCCGCACGCCGGGCAGGAGCAGTTGAAGGCGATGCTCGCCGGGGACGACAAGTGCAAGGAGGTCGTCGAAGGACCGACGGGTCCGACGGGCGACACGGGCCCGGCGGGCGCGACGGGCGACACCGGTCCGACCGGCGACACCGGGCCTGCGGGCGACACGGGTCCCGCGGGTGCGACCGGCGACACGGGTCCGGCCGGTGACACGGGTCCT
>NZ_JBFAYB010000031.1:39423-80581 GCF_040681075.1 Streptomyces sp. NPDC051907
GCGGGTGCGACGGGCGACACGGGTCCTGCGGGCGACACGGGCTCGACGGGTGACACGGGTCCTGCGGGCGACACCGGCTCGACCGGTGACACCGGGCCTGCGGGCGACACCGGCCCGGCGGGTGCGACCGGCGACACGGGTCCGGCCGGCGACACGGGTCCTGCGGGTCCGACGGGTGACACGGGTCCGGCCGGTGACACGGGTCCTGCGGGTGCGACGGGCGACACGGGTCCTGCGGGCGACACGGGCTCGACGGGTGACACGGGTCCTGCGGGCGACACCGGCTCGACCGGTGACACCGGCCCGGCAGGCGACACCGGCTCCACGGGTGACACCGGCCCTGCGGGTGCGACCGGTGACACCGGTCCCGCGGGCGCCACCGGCGACACCGGTCCTGCGGGCCCCACCGGCCCGTGCGCCGACATCGACTCCGTCGGCCTCGCGAACCAAGAGGACTTCAGCGCCGTTCTCACGGGCGGGAACGCTCTCGTCGGCAGGGGGACGCCCGACACGACCACCCCTGACCCGAACGACCGGATCTTCGTGTGGGAGGACCTCACGGACAACGGGGACTTCCCCGCCGACGCCTGTGGGATCTCCATCGACTCCCGGGGCAACGACGCCTACGTCATGGTCGTGACGACAGACGGAGAGGTGTGGCAGACGCACGGCAACGTCGGCGGCACGAACTTCATCTGGGACGAGGCGTGGATCCAGCCGGAAGACCAGCCGACTCTGCTGCGGTCGAACAAGTTCAAGGGCGACCTTGCTGCCGGCGGCGCGATGAACCGCGGTATGCCGGGCACGCGCTCCTGACCCTGTCGGGATCGTGACGCCGTGTGCTGTGCCTGCTGTTCCCGCAGGCACAGCACACGCCTATACGGGCGTACTGAGGATCATCCGCCCGCCGCTCGGGTAGTGTTGCCGTCTCCAGCAGTACACGTCCGAGGAGGTGAGACCCATTACCGCGCTAGCAGGCTGGGTGCTCTCTTCTCTCGGATCCGCGGTTCGCCAGGCATAGGCAGCCGCCCGCGGGAGCGCCCTCAGGCATCCCGGAAGGCTCGTATGTCCGTCACACCCTCTCTTTCTCTCTCGTACTCCCTCGTCGTCGGCAGGCTCCGTGCCGCCGGCTGCGTCTTCGCCGAGGACGAGGCGCGTCTGCTTCTGTCCGGCGCCCAGAGCGACGCCGACCTCGCCGCCATGGTCGATCGGCGCGTCGCCGGACTGCCCCTCGAACACGTCCTCGGCTGGGCCGAGTTCTGCGGGCTGCGCGTGGCCGTGGACCCCGAGGTCTTCGTGCCCCGGCCCCGTACCGAGTTCCTGGTGCGCCAGGCCGTGGCACGGTCCGCCGCCGGAGCCGTCGTCGTCGATCTGTGCTGCGGGTCCGGGGCCGTCGGGGCCGCGCTCGCCGACGCGCTCGGGCAGGTCGAGCTGTACGCCAGCGACGTCGACCCCGCGGCCGTGCGCTGCGCCCGGCGCAACGTCGCGGCCTTCGGCGGCCGGGTCTACGAGGGCGATCTGTACGAACCGCTGCCCGCCGCGCTCCGCGGCCGCGTCGACGTGCTCGCCGCCAACGTTCCGTACGTGCCCACCGGGGACGTCGAGTTGCTGCCCCCGGAGGCGCGCGACCACGAGCCGCGCGTCGCCCTCGACGGCGGATCGGACGGCCTGGACGTGCTGCGCCGGGTGGCCGCGGGGGCGGGCGCGTGGCTGGCGCCGGGCGGCTGCCTGCTCGTCGAGACCAGCGAGCGGCAGGCGGACGCGGCGGTCGAGGCCTTCGTCCGCGGCGGGCTGACCCCGCTGACGGTCGCCGACGACGAGCTGTACGCCACCGTCGTCATCGGACTCAGGCCGCGCTGAACCGGTCCGCCGGGAGCGCGCTGAACCGGTCCGCCGGGAGAGCGGCGGCCCGAACGCTGTGGAACCTCAGACACCGCTCAGATCTTCAGAGATCGATGGACGCCACACTCATCTCGTTCGTAGGGTCGCGAGCATGCCTGACATAACGCTGACCACCCTGGTGCTCCTCTGCCTCGCCGCCGCGGCGGCCGGCTGGATCGACGCGGTGGTCGGCGGCGGCGGGCTGCTGCTCCTGCCCGCGCTGCTGCTGGGCATGCCGCAGGTCCCCGCCGCGCAGATCCTCGGCACCAACAAGGCCGTGGCCATCGTCGGCACCACGGGCGCGGCGATCACCTACGTCCGCAAGACGTCCGTGCAGGTCAAGGCGGCCGTACGGATCGGGCTCGCCGCGCTCGCGGGCTCTATGGGCGGCGCGTTCTTCGCGGCGGGCATCAGCAGCGACCTGCTCCGGCCCGTGATCATGGTCGTGCTGCTCGGCGTCGCGGCCTTCGTGATGCTGCGGCCGACCTTCGGCGCCGCCGCGGACGCGGACCGGCGGACCGTCACCCGCGCGCGGGCCGTCGCCGCCGTCGTGCTGGTGGGCGGCGGAATCGGCTTCTACGACGGCCTGTTCGGGCCCGGCACCGGCACGTTCCTGGTCCTCGCGCTCACCGCCGTGCTCCATCTCGACCTGGTGACCGCATCCGCCACTGCGAAGATCGTGAACGTCTGCACCAACGCCGGCGCGCTCGCGATGTTCGCCTACCAGGGCACGGTGCTGTGGCAGCTGGCCGCGATGATGGCGGTGTTCAACCTCGCGGGCGCGATGTTCGGGGCGCGCATGGCGCTGCGCAAGGGCAGCGAGTTCGTGCGGGGCGTGCTGCTCGTGGTGGTCTTCTCGCTGGTCGCCAAGCTCGCGTTCGACCAGTGGACGGCGTAGGGGCGGCGTGTGGGTGCGTCGGCGTCGTTCTTGGGTCGGTGTCGTGCGGGCGTCGGTGCCGTACGTACGTAGGCGTCGGGCGTGCGTCGGCGTCGGGCGTACGCGTCTGTGAGGCGCGCTAGGCCGGCTCCCGCACCCCGATCAGATGCGCGTACGCGACCACATTGCCCTGGTAGCCCGACTTCTCGGTGAATCCGCCGCCGCAGGTGATCACTCGCAGCTCGGCGCGGTCCCGGTGGCCGTACACCTTCCCGTCCGGGAAGTCCTTCGCGTCGTACACCTCGACGGCGTCGACGGTGAACACCGCCGTACGTCCGTCCTTGCGGGCCACCTCGATGCGGTGGCCCTTCTTCAGCGCGCCGAGGTCGTAGAAGACGGCGGGACCCTGCGCGTTGTCGACATGGCCGGCGACGATGGCCGTGCCCTTCGCGCCCGGGGGAGTGCCGTCCTTGAACCAGCCGGCCAGATTGCGGTCGCCCTCCGGCGGGACGTCCAGGCTGCCGTCCCGGCCCAGGCCCAGGCGCATCACCGGGGCGTCGACGCCTATCTCGGGGATGCGCACGCTCAGCGGCGCGGACGGCGGCAGCGGTTCGGCCGCGGCGTCCGTGTGGTGCCCGGGCCCGGCGGCGAAGGCCTCGGCGGCGGAGGGGACGGGCGGGGTGACGTCCTCGGACCCGTTCTGCACCAGCCACACGCCGACGCAGACGGCGATGGCGAGGCCCCAGCCCTTGCCCGAGCCCTTGCCCTTGGCCGAGCTCTTGGGCGGGCTCTTCGCGGCGCCGTCGGCGGTCATCGGTCTCGGTCCTCCGGATGGATCTCGCCCGCTCCCGCCGGGCTCGGGGCCTGACGGGAGCGGGGACACGGCGGTACGCCGGACGGGTGGGACCCCGTCCGTCAGCTGCCCTGCGCGCCGCTCGCCCGGCGACGCAGAAGCACGGTCCCGCCGACGGCGGCAGCGGCCAGAACGGCCGCTCCCACCGCGATCTGGGTGACGTCCGGCCCGACGCTGCCGCCGACCCCGGTCCTGACATGGCCGCTCGGCTCGCTGCGGTGCTCTACGACCAGGTCGCCGCCGGCGGTCTTGCCGTTGTCGCAGGCCACGGCGATGCCGTAGGTCCCCGCCTTGGCGTGGTCGGGAACGCGGAACTGGCCGACCACGACCTCCTTGTGCGTACCGGGCTCCAGCTGGAACTCGCCCGCCCCGAGCGCCCGCGCGTCCCCGACCCCTCGACCGCCTCGCCCGCACGCGGTGGTGTTCACGGTGACCAGGTCGCCGGGCGAGACGGTCGACGGGTGCACCTCCAGCCGCTCGACGTCCGAGGCGTAGGCCGCGTGCGCGGCTATGCCCATCGAGGCGACCGCCAACGCGGAAGCGATCAGCAGGTGGGCGGTGGGGCGCATGGAGTCCTCCGGGAAGCGCGGTGGTGCACGATCGTCTTCCCCCAGAGGTAAGGCGCAGCGGGCCTACGACGCCTGCTGATGAGCTGTCAGATTCCCCGCGACCGAACGGCGTGTCGCACTGGACGCGAGGGGTTGCCGCAGGTCACGGGGGGTTGTCGGGGAAGTGGGGTGGGGGCGTGCCGAATGGGTGACATGGCCCTGCGGGGCGGCTGGCGATGTACGGGTCGCTCGCGGGGCGGCCGGCGATGTGCGGGTTGCTTGCGGGGCGCTGCCCCGAACCCCGGTCCTCAAACGCCGGACGGGCTGAACTTTCCCGCCAAGGCGGGCAATCTCAGCCCCGCCGGCGTTTGAGGCGCGGGGACCCTATTCAGCCCCGCCGGCGATTGAGGCGTGGAGTGCGTCCAGATCCAGCCCCGCCGGCGATTGAGGCGCGGAGTGCCTCCGATGGCGCAGGCGTCCCAGGCTCGGGGGCCTAATCCAGCCCCGCCGGCGTTTGAGGCGCAGGGGTCCGGGGCGGTGCCCCGTAGGCAGTCCTCGCCGCGGCTTGACCTCAATCGCGCTTGAGGTAAGAGCCTCGTCCCCATGGACATCACCACACCCACACCCACACCCACACCCACCCCCCTCAACCTCGCCGTCGTTCTTGGGAGTAATCGGGACGGTCGCTTCGGGCCCGTCGTCTCCGAGTGGTTTCTGTCGCGGGTCGGGCCGCGTGAGGACTTCGACGTCGAGCTCGTCGATCTCGCGGAGGCTCAGCTGCCCACGGCTCTCTCCTACCAGCCGACCGCCGACGTGCAGACCGAGCTCGCCAAGGTCTCACCGAAGCTCGCGGGCGCGGACGCCTTCGTCGTCGTCACGCCCGAGTACAACCACTCCTTCCCCGCCTCCCTCAAGTCGCTGATCGACTGGCACTTCACCGAATGGCAGGCCAAGCCCGTCGGCTTCGTCTCGTACGGAGGGATCTCCGGCGGACTGCGTGCCGTGGAGCAGCTGCGGCAGGTGTTCGCCGAGATGCACGCCGTCACCGTTCGGGACACGGTCTCCTTCCACAACGCCCACGCCCACTTCGACGACGAGGGCCGGCACCGCGATCCGGACGGTCCGGACGCCGCGGCCAAGACGATGCTCGACCAGCTCGCCTGGTGGGGGAACGCCCTGCGCACGGCCAAGGCAAAGGCGCCGTACGCCGGTTGAGACAGGGCCAGGAGGGGCAGGCAGGGGCGCCCCACGGGCCCTGCGTACCGTGGGGTGACCGCCTGACCGCCTGACCGCCTGACCGACCCGACCGACGAGGAGCCCGTTCCGTGTCCGAGGCACCGACCGCGCCCACCGCGCCGACCGTACTGACCGTGTTGACCACGACCGACAGCGCCGACAAGGCGCAGGCCCTCGCGCGCGGCGCGGTGGAGGCGCGGCTGGCCGCCTGTGCGCAGATCTCCGCGCCCGTCGTCTCCGTCTACCGCTGGCAGGACGCGGTCGAGACGGCACAGGAGTGGCAGGTCCTCTTCAAGACCACCCAGGCCCGGTACGACGCGCTGGAAGCGCACCTCGTGGCCGCCCACGACTACGACACCCCGGAGATCATCGCGACCCCGGTCGTCCGGGGCAGCGCGGCGTATCTGGCCTGGGTCGACGCGGAGAGCACGGCACGATGAGCGGGACACGGGAGGAGCTGCCGTTCTTCGTGTACGGCACGCTGCGGCCGGGCGAGCCCAACCACGACCGGTTCCTGCTCGGCCGCACCTCGGCCGAGACCCCGGCCGCACTCGCGAGGGCGCGGCTCTACGACGGCCCCGGATACCCGTACGCCGTCCTCGACGCGTCGGTCTCGGACACGGTCACGGGCGAGGTGGCGTGGGCGGCGCCGGGCGAGTACGGCGAGCTGCTCGCTGTGCTCGACCACCTTGAGGAGTACATCGCCCCCGGCCACCCGCGGAATCTGTACGAGCGAGTGGCGCACGACGTCGTACGCCCGGACGGGACCGCCGTACGGGCCTGGGTGTACGTCGCCGCGCCCCGGGTGGCCACACGGCTGCGCACCGACGGCGTCCTCATCCGCGGCGGCGACTGGAGCGGCCGGCTCAGCCGCTGAGCTCCACCCGCACGGCGCACACCTTGAACTCGGGCATCCGCGAGGTCGGGTCGAGCGCCGGGTTCGTCACCGAGTTGACCCGCCCCTCGCCCGGCCAGTGGAACGGCATGAAGACCGTGTCGGGCCGGATCTTGGCGGTGATGCGGGCGGGCCCGACGGCACGCCCCCGCCGGGACACGACCGCGAGGGGAGCGCCCTCGACCGCGCCGAGCCGCTCGGCGAGATGGGGGTGCAGCTCCACGAAGGGCCCGGGGGCGGCGGCGTTGAGCTCGTCGATCCGCCGGGTCTGCGCACCGGACTGGTACTGCGCGACGACGCGCCCGGTGGTCAGCAGCACGGGATACTCGGCGTCGGTCTCCTCGGCGGCGGCCCGATGCGACACGGCGACGAACCGCGCCCGCCCGTCGGGGGTGGCGAACCGGTCGAGGAACAGCCGCGGGGTCCCCGGGTGCGGCCGCTCCGTCTCCTCAGCCGAGGAGACGGAGGTGTCGGAGGCACCAGAGACGTCAGAGGCGTCAGAGATGTCCGAGGCGCCGGCGATCTCCGGGCAGGGCCAGAACACCCCGTCCTCCGCCTCGATCCGCTCGTAGCTGATGCCCGAGTAGTCCGCCGCGCCCCCCGCCGACGCCCGTCGGAGCTCGTCGAAGATCTCCCGCGCGTCCGACGGGAAGCCCTTCTCGTGGCCCAGCAGCCCCGCCAGCCCGCCCAGCACCTCCAGATCGCTGCGCACCCCCGGCGGCGGCTGGATCGCGCGGCGGCGCAGCAGGACCCTGCCCTCCAGGTTCGTCGTCGTGCCCGTCTCCTCCGCCCACTGCGTGACCGGCAGCACCACGTCCGCGAGCGCGGCCGTCTCCGACATCACCACGTCCGCCACCGCCAGGAAGTCCAGCGAGCGCAGCCGCTCCTCCACATGCCCGGCCCGCGGCGCGGACACCACCGGGTTCGAGCCCATCAGCAGCAGCGACTTCACGTCCCGGCCCAGCGCGTCCAGCAGCTCGTACGCACTGCGGCCGGGCCCCGGCAGGGTCTCCGGCTCCACGCCCCACACCCGTGCCACGTGCTCCCGCGCCGCCGGGTCGTCCAGCTTCCGGTAGCCCGGGAGCTGGTCCGCCTTCTGGCCGTGCTCTCGTCCGCCCTGGCCGTTGCCCTGGCCGGTCAGACAGCCGTAGCCGGACAGCGGACGGCCCGCGCGGCCGGTCGCCAGACAGAGGTTGATCCACGCGCTGACGGTGTCCGTGCCCTTGGACTGCTGCTCGGGGCCGCGCGCGGTGAGCACCATCCCGGTCCCGGACGGCGCGTCGCAGAACATCCGCACCGCCTCCCGCAGCTGCGGGACCCCGACGCCGGTGATCCGCTCGACCAGCTCCGGCCAGTGCGCCATCGCCGCCGCCCGGGCCGCCTCCCAGCCGCTCGTGCGGTCCCGTACGAACTCCTCGTCCGTACGCCCCTCCGCCACGATCACGTGCAGCAGCCCGAGGGCCAGCGCCAGATCCGTGCCGGGCCGGGGCGCGAGATGCAGATCGGCCTGCTCGGCGGTGCGGGTCCGGCGGGGATCGACGACGATCAGCTTGCCGCCGTTCTCCTTCAGCTCGGTCAGATAGCGCAGCGCGGGCGGCATCGTCTCGGCGAGGTTCGACCCCACGAGGATCACGCACCCGGTGCGCGGAACGTCCGCCAGCGGGAACGGCAGCCCCCGGTCCAGGCCGAACGCCCGCTGATGCGCCGCCGCCGCGGACGACATGCAGAACCGGCCGTTGTAGTCGATCTGCGAGGTGCCCAGCACGACCCGGGCGAACTTGCCGAGGGTGTACGCCTTCTCGTTGGTCAGCCCCCCGCCGCCGAAGACGCCGACCGCGTCGGGGCCGTGCTCGGCCCTCGTACGCCGCAGTCCGTCCGCGACCGTGCGCAGGGCCTCCTCCCAGGTGGCCGGTTCGAGCCTGCCTGTGGCGGGGCGCCGGACCAGGGGCTCGGTCAGGCGCACCCGGGAGGAGAGCAGTGCGGGCGCCGTGCGGCCCTTGCCGCACAGCGCGCCGAGATTGACGGGAAAGTCCGTGCGCTCGACGACCTCGACCACCCCGGGGGCATCCGTCCCGCCGCGCAGGTTCATGCCGCACTGCAGAGCGCAGTAGGGACAGTGGGTCGGCGTCCCGGTCTCGGTCAGGGTGCTCTCGTCGCGCATACGTCCAGCGTGCGACGCCCGTGTTACGCGGACGGACGCTCCGGATTACGAGCGCGGTACGCGGGCCTCCATCTCCGCGCCCCGGTTCCGTGAGGCGACCGCCTCACGGAACCGGGCCGCCTCGTCCCGCCCGGCTGTCTCATGCGCGGCGGCCCAGCAGCGCGAGCAGCCTGGTCTGCGGGCTGTCCCCCGGCGGCGGCTCGATGGGCGGCGCGAACAGGCCGGAATCCGCCAGGTCCGCGGCGTACGGCGTCACCTCGTCGAGGGCGAAGTGCACCAGCGCGTCCGGCAGCCGCTCGTCCGCGCCGATCGCGCGGGACAGGTCCCAGCCGTGGACGACGGCGTCCGTGACCATCTGCGCGCAGTACGAGACGGCCGGCGTCTCGCCGTACGACAGCTGCACCGTCTGCTCCAGCGCGCCCTCGGCCCCGAAGGCCCTGCGCGCGGCCCGGGCGGCGGCGTCCCAGGTCGCGCGCGGGTTGTCGCCGAGGACGTCCCCGTCGTAGGAGTCGCCGACGTCCGCGATGCTCGCCCCGTCGCTCACCAGGGCGGGGACCCACAGCTGTTCGGCGGTGAGATGGTTGACGAGATCCCGTACCGACCACTCGGTGCACGGCGTCGGGTCGTCCCACTGGTCGGCCTGTACGGCGTGCACGCGGGCGGTGAAGAGCGCGAGCGCTTCGGTGTGCCGGGCGAGCAGGGCTGCTACGTCGTTTTCCATACGCTCCATGTTCCGTGCGGGAGCCGCCGAAGCCCGTCAGCGGGACCCGCGCGCCGTACGACGTGTCGCCCACGACAGGGGCCGCAGGTCGCGCGCTGTCGCTCGTGCGCCGCCTGTCGTGCGCCGGAGGCCGTGCGCTGCCGCCCGTGCGCTGGGTCGTGCGGGCCGGTCGCGGATCGGCGGGCGCCCGGCCCGTCAGCGGGCGGCCGAAGCCAGCGCGTCCCGTACGCCCGGCTCCTCGGCGCCCAGGAACCGCGGATCCGGCCTCAGCGTCGCGTCCAGCGCCGCCTTGCCTCCCGCGAGGATCTCCCGCACCCCGCCGTAGTACCAGGTCACGTCATGCGGCTCGGCGACCCCGACGCCGTACGACTCGACCCCGGCCGTCCGGCACAGCGCCACCGCCCGGCGGATGTGGAAGCCCTGCGTCACCAGCACCGCGCGATCGACTCCGAAGATCTTCTTGGCGCGCACGCACGAGTCCCAGGTGTCGAACCCGGCGTAGTCGCTGACGATCTGCCCGTCCGGCACCCCGCGCTCGGCGAGGTACGTCCGCATGGCGTCCGGCTCGTCGTACTCCGCCCGGCTGTTGTCCCCGGTGACCAGCACGACCTTGACCTTGCCCGCCCGGTACAGCTCCGCCGCCGCGTCGAGCCGGTGGGCGAGGTAGGGCGTGGGGCGGCCGTTCAGCAGCCCGGCCCCGAAGACCACGGCCACCTCCTGCGGCGGGACGTCGGCGACCGTGCGGACCCGGCTGTCGGCGACCGCGTGCATCCAGGTCGCGGGCGCGAGCGCCAGGACGCAGCCGAGCATCACCGCCTGCACGGTCCGCCGCTGGGCGCGGCGGGTGCGCGGCAGACGCGGAGCGAACCGCCACGAATGGCGTGACGAGGACGGCTGGGCGGCAGGGGATGACTTCACGCCTGGTCAGACGCCGAACGTGTCGGTTCGGTTCGTTCTCCTGTTCCCCCTCCTGTTCCCTTTGGCATGATCGACGCCATGATCACGACTGTGACGAGGGACGCGTGGGTGCGCACGGCCGCCCGCAACAACGCCGAGTGGTGCGACGCCATGTGCCGGTCGCACGGGCTGCCCGGTGCGTTCGGCGACCGGGCCTGGACGAGTGCGCGCCGGACCCCGATGCTCTACCCCGACGCCGTGACGCTCGCCGCCGACGCGTCGCAGCGGGACGTCGTGGACGGGATCGACACCAGCGCTCCCGGGTGCTCGGTCAAGGACAGCTTCGCCTCCCTCGACCTGGCGGACGACGGCTTCGAGGTCCTCTTCGAGGCGGAGTGGCTGTACCGGCCCGCCACCCTGGCCGCCCCCATGGCGCCGCGCGGCGTCGAGTGGACGCGGGTCCTCCACGCGCAGGAGCTGACGGCGTGGGCGACTGCCTGGGACGGCGGCCAGGGCCTGACCGGGCTCTTCCGGCCCGAGCTGCTGGCCGATCCCGCGACCAGCGTGCTCGCCGGGTACGACGGCGACGGGCGGGTGGTCGCGGGCGCGGTGGCGAGCAAGGGGCGCGACGCGGTGGGCGTCTCCAATCTCTTCAGCGCGGCGGACGGAGCGGGCGACGGCTCGGACGGGGAGGGCCTGGACGGCGCGTGGGCCGGGTGCCTGGCCGCGGTGGCCCACCGGTGGCCGGGCGTGCCGGTCGTCGGCTACGAGCAGGGCGAGGACCTGGACGCCGCCGTACGTCAGGGCTGCGTGCCGGTCGGCCCGCTGCGGGTGTGGCTGGCCTCGGGCGGCGACCAGGCGGCGAGCAGCAAGGAGCGGGAGGCCGCCGACGCGTAGACGGCCGCCGCGAGCCAGGCGGCGGCGAACGCCTCCGGGTCGGCGGGCAGCAGCCTCCCCAGCGCGTCGTGCCGCCGGTCGGCCGCGGCCTCGGCAAGCGCCCTGGCGCACTTCGCGCCCGTGGCCAGGCCCGCGGCCCGCAGCCGGCGCGGGAGTTCGCCGTCGGCCCCGGCGGCGGTGACCGCCCGGCCGCCGGCGACGGTGCGGTCCACGGCCCGGCGCAGCAGGTCGAGCTCCACGGGGAGCGCGGGCTGCGGCGCGGGAGCGGAGACGAGCGGGGCGGGCTCCGGGGCTGAGTGGACCGGTGGGGCTTGGTCCGTTGGGACATGGTCCCGTGGGGCTTGGTCCGGTACGCGCGGCGCCGACACCGGCGTGGGCCGGCCCGGCTGGGGCTGCTTCGGTATGTGCGTACGGTTCAGCCGCGCGAGGCCCAGGTCCGCGCGGACCCGGTCGCCGTCGTGCCCGTCCCACGCGGCCGCCAGCGCGTGGACCGCGCCCGGCCGGTCCGGGACCGCCCGCGCGATCAGCCGCAGCCTCAGCCCCGGACGGGAGGCGAGGAGCCGCAGATTCTCCGCGTACAGCAGCTCCGGCCGCTCGTCGGGGGCGAGCAGCCGCAGCGTGGGGCCGCCGTCGACCCAGAAGCCGGCCTCCGTCACCGTGCCGCCGAGGAAGAGCAGATCGCCGCCCGCGGGGCGGGCGTCGGACGGCTGCGTCAACCAGTCGAGCGCGGCGGCGAGTTGACCGGCGGGCGACCGCTGCCAGAGCGCGTCCAGCGGCGGCTCGTGCCACTGCGCGCCGGGAGCCCGTACGGAACGGAGCTTGGCGCCCCCGCCGATCCGGCCGTCCGGCGACACCGTCGGTCCGGTCAGGATCACCCCGCCGCCGTCGCCCCACGCGCGCAGCGCCAGCGCACAGCCGCCGGGCACCGGCGAGGCGGCCGCCTGGGCCGCGCGCTCCGGGCCGCCGGGTGCGATGTCGGAGAGCGTGCGCAGCGTGCCGTCGGGCGCGAGGGCGTAGGCGGTCGCCCCCGCATAGCCGGACGCGGTGACGACCGGCTCGGTGAACAGGCCGTACAGGCGCAGGGGCCCGGCCGGCTCATAGGCGCGGCGCGCGGGGGCGACGGCGTCGGCGGGGCTGCGTACGAGGCCGAGCAGCTCCGCGAGGTCGGCGGAGAGTCCGGGCAGCCGGAACGCGGGATCGTCCGCACGCGCCTCCCCGAGCTGCCGGGCCACCCGCACGGCGACGGCGGACGGCCGATGAAGCCCGGCGAGACGGGCGGAGTGCGCGGCATGGAGCAGCTCGGCGCGGTGAACGGGCCCCGCGCCGGCGACCCCGCTGACCAGGACGGCGACCGCGGCACGCTGAAGGGCCTGGAGCGAGTCGAGCTGGGCGGGGGCGGGCGAGGCGACGGGAGCGGACGGGGCGACGGGAGCGAGGGGAGCGGGCGAGGCGGCGGGAGCGGGGGCTGCGGCAGCCGGTTCGGCGCGCCCGGGGCCGGTGCCGGGGGCCGCGAGGTCCGGCTCCGGCTGTGCTTCCTGCTCCGCTTCCTGCTCTGCTTCCGGCTGTGCTTGAGGCTCTGCTTCCGTGGCCGCGGTGTCGTCCCTGTGCGCGTCCGCGCTCTCCTCCGCCAGCGGCGCGTTCGACAGGATCGCCGCGCGGTGCAGACAGGCCGGCGCCAGCAGGCAGTCGCAGACCGCGTCGGACGCCTGCGCCACGACGCCCGCCGTGACCTTCAGCGTCACCGTCGTGTCCTCGTCGACCCGGACGCGCACGCCCTCGGCCGTGGGCTCGACCGGCCAGCCGCGCGCCTTCGCCGCCGCGCCGTCGACGCGTTTGCGCAGCCGCGCCGGGAGCAGGTCGAGGGCCTGCGCCGCCGCCTCGGCGGTCACCGGGGGCAGCCCCGGGGTCGGGGTCGTGGTCACCGGTGCGTACCTCCTACGCGTTCGCCGACCCAGCGGGCCAGCTCGAGAGGGCTGAGCGCCGCGACCGGCATGCCCGCCGCGACCAGCCGGCCCGCCACGCCCGTCGAGTAGCGCGGCCGGCCCCGGTCGTCGAGCGAGGCGCAGCCCAGGACATGGCAGCCCGCGTCGATCAGCGCGCGTACTTCCGACAGCAGCGGGCCGATCGGGCCGCCCTCCTCGAAGTCGCTGATCAGCACGACCAGCGTGCGGGACGGCGCCGTCACCAGCTCCCGCGCGTGGCGCAGTCCGCGGGCGATGCGCGTGCCGCCGCCGACGCGGACCTCGAGCAGCAGGCTCAGCGGGTCGTCGACATGGTCGGTGAGGTCGAGGACCTCCGTCGAGAACGCCACGAAGTGCGTGCTCAGCGCCGGTACGCCGGCCAGCACCGACGCGGTGAGCGCGGACCAGACCGTCGAGGACTCCATGGAGCCGGAGACGTCGACGACGAGCACCAGCCGCCAGTCGGCCGACCGGCGGGCGCGGGTGCGGAAGACGGGTCGCTCGGGCAGGACCGTGACCGCGCCGGTGTCCGGGTCCCGGCGGGCGGTCGCCAGATTCGCGCGCAGCGTACGGGGGAGGTCGAGCGGGCCCCCGGGACGACGGGTGGGCCGCGGGTGGGCGAGGCCGGTGAGCGCGGGGCGCAGCTTGTCGGCGAGTGCCTCGGTCAACTCCCGTACCAACCGCGCCACCAGCGGTCTCAGCCGGGCCAGCTGCTGCTCGGGCAGTCCGCCGGCGTACGAGAGGACCGTGCGCAGCAGCTCCACGGAGGGGCGGGCGGAGGCAGGGTCGAGTGCGAGCGCGGCGTCGAACCGGCCCGCGTCGGCCGCCGCGGCCAGCACCTCCTCCCGTACGCCGGGGCCGAAGAGCGCGGCCAGCTCCTCGGACCAGGCGCGCACATCCGGGTAGGAGGCTTCGCTTCCGCCGCCGTGACCGCTGTGTCCGCCGTGTCCGAAGAGGCCGTCCTCGCCCCGGGAGCCTTCGCCGTGGCCGCTGCCGTACAACTCGTCGAGTGCGGCGGCCAGTCGTCCGGCGCGGCCGTTCAACGCGCGCGCCCGCCCGAGGAGCAGCCGCCACCGCGCACCGGCGCCGAGCGCGAGCGGCTCGCTCTCGCGCAGCCGCGGCCGCGGCCGCTGATCCTCCGGTCCTTCGATCGCCGTCGGCTCGACCGGCACGACAGCGTGGGCGCTGTCCCCGGCTGGGCCGTCGGCCTCGGGCCGCAGGCCCCTCGCGGTCAGCGCCTCCAGGCCCGCCAGGTCCGCCGCCGCCAGGCGTGCGAGCGCGACGGGGTCCGTGACCGGTCCCGTAAGCGTCCCCGCCGCCGTGCCCGTACGGTCCTCCACCACGGCCAGCAGCCGGGTGCGGGCCGCGGGCGGGAGGGACTCGAAGCCTGCCCGCAGCGCGGGCAGCCGGTCGAGGAACGCCCTGTCGGGCAGGGACTCCACCCGTTCGAGCAGCGGGTCAAGCGCCCGGCCCGTCTCCAGCAGCGGGCCCGCCGCGAGCAGCGCGCCGCGCAGGAAGTCGGCCAGGGCCGCCCGCAGTTCGGGCGTGCTCGCCCCGTCGGCGCGCGAGGCGAGGCGCGCCCCGAACTCCTCCGGCGCCCGCTGCCCCAGCAGCACCCGGGCCGCCCCCGCCGCCCCGCGCATCAGCGGTGTGGCGTCCGACTCCAGCCGGGCCAGGGCGTCCGCGAGGCGCAGGCCGCCTCCGCCCGCCTCGGCCGCGCGTCCCGCGAGGTCCACCAGGGCGCGCGCGTCCACGGCTTCGGCGGAGCCGGCGAGACCGTCCAGCGCCCGTACCCCCGCCGCCGTCAGCTCTTCGTACGCCGCGTCGACCCCCGGCCGTTCCCACCGCGCGTCGAGTCCCGGCAGATGCCCGGATCTGACGCGGTCCAACAGGTCCATTCCGGCGAGCAGCTCGGGCAGGCCGCCCGTCGCGGGAAGCAGCTCGGCCGTCTCCGTGAGCCGCTCGGCGGCGAGTTCGGGCAGGGCGCACCGCGCCGCGTCCGCCAGGCCCTCGACGACCTCCGCCGCCGTGGGCCCGCCCCGCCGCCGCTGGTCGGCGCGCCGCCCCCGCAGCAGCCCGGCCGCGGCCTGCTCGAGGGTCACCCCGTGCACGCCCGCTACATCGAGCATCGCGGCCGTCGAAGGCGTCCACGCCAGAGCCCACCGGGTGGTCAGCGCCGCGGCCTCGCCGACGCCGGCCACCGCCGACTCCTCGCCGTACGGAACGTGGCAGACCGCGAGGCGCCGCAGCGTGATCTCCCGGCGGCGGTCGAGGTCGGAGCGCAGCACGTCCAGCCGCACCTCGCGGCGGGCCGGTGCGTCCGGCACGGGCAGCCTCAGCTCGCCGAGCAGCGCCTCGACCGAGGGCCCGAGCCCGGAACGCGGCGTCCTCGGCGCGAGCCGCCCCTGCCGTCCGCCGATCAGGACCTGCTCCATCGCGGCGGCGACGACCCGGCCCCGGCCCAGCAGCCGCCCCTGGGTGAGCACCGTCTGCACCGCCTCGACCAGCTCGCCCCGGCCGGCTGCGGGCAGCCCGCGCAGCGCCGCCAAGTCCCTGGCGACCCGCACCACTTCACGGGCGTCGGCCGGCCCGCTGGGGTGGCCCGCGCTCCGTACCGCCGCACAGATCCGTACGGCCGTCGAGGTCAGAAGGTCGTCCAGCAGCCGTGGATCGCCCGCCGCGTGGAACACCCCGCGCTGCCACTCGGGGTCGCGGATGCCGGCGGGGTAGCCGGACCGGTCGTCGAGCAGGGCGTCCGCATAGGGCACTAGGGACGTGACGATCTCGTCGCCCGCCCGGGCGGCAGCCCGCGCCGACGACGGGCCGAGGACGCTCGCGACGGCGGTGTCCGTCTCCGGTACGGCCGCATCGGCAGGGCACAGCGGGGCGCCGGCCAGCGCGGGCGCGTGGAACGCCCCGATCACCGCCGCCGCCCGCCTCCCCGCATGCTCGGCGAGCCGCCGCCGCATGTTCGCCTCGCGCCGCAGGTCGTACGGGTCGACCGTCCCCGCGTCCGTACGCAGCGCCCAGCCCGTCAGCAGCGCGGCCCGCCGCAGCGCCTCCGGCGCCGACCCGGGGGCGGGCGCCTCGACCAGCCGGTCCCACAGATCGTCGCCGGGCCGCCCGCTCGCCCTGGCCCGCAGCGCGGCGGCGAGCGCCCCAGGTCCAGGCCCGGCATCGGGACCGCAATCGCGTCGAGGGTCAGCTCCGGGGCCGGCTCCCGCCCCGGGGACCGCCCCCGGCGCGCCCTCCGCGCCCGCCGTGCCTTCCGTGTACTCCTCCCCGCGCGCCGACAGCGGCAGGTCGAACGGCACCACCTCGACGCCCGCCTCCCGCGCCCACCGGATCGCCGCCAGCTCCGGCGAGAACTCCGCGAACGGCAGGAAGACCAGACCGCCCCCGCGCCCGCCGCCCGCCAGCGCGACGGGCGGCGCGGTCTGAGGGTCGGCGAGGTGCTCAAGCCAGGGCGCGAACTCCTCGGGCAGCTCGACGAAGAGCACCTCCGGCGCCGCCTCGGCCAGCAGCGCGGGCACCGCCGCCGCCAGCGCGGGGGAGTGGTGCCGCACCCCGATCAGATACGGGTCGCGGCACCCGGCGAGCCGGCCCAGCGCCTCCTCCGGCCCGGAAACCTCCTCAGGCGGCCCAGGCGCCCCGGGAACCTCCTCAGGCGAGCTCATCACGGAGCTCCCACAGCGTCCGCCACAGCGGAGCACCGCTCTCCGCCCGCCGCCGCACGGGCCCGTCCCAGTACCCCAGCAGCCGTGCGTGGTCGGCCGGGTCGTCCTTGCGCACCGTGCCGAGCAGATGCCCGGGCAGGGTGCGCACGACGTCTCGTCCGTCGCTCAGATACGCCGCGCCCAGCCCCATCGACGTGGCGACATGGACCGCCTCCGCCGTCGACATGACCGTCGAGGGCCGCTCGACCTCCCAGCCCTCCGCGCTGCGCCCGGTCCGCAGATCCCGGAACGCCGTCACCAGCGCCTCCAGCACCGCCTCGTCCACGCCGAACGGCGCACCGGACCGCGCCAGCGCCGCCGTGGCCTGCCCGCGCACCAGCTCCGTCTCGGCGTCGAGGTCGCCGATCGGGCCGACCTCCTCGAAGTTGAACCGGCGCTTCAGCGCCGCGGACATCTCGGAGACGCCCTTGTCGCGGAGGTTGGCCGTGGCGATCAGCGTGAACCCCGGCACGGCGTGCACGGTCCCGTCCTCGCTCTCGCTCTCGGCCAGCTCCGGCACGGACATCCGGCGCTCGGAGAGCAGCGAGACCAGGGCGTCCTGCACCTCGGGCAGACAGCGGGTGACCTCCTCGACGCGGGCCACCGCGCCCCGCGTCATCGCCGTCAGCACCGGCGAGGGCACCAGGGCCGCCCGGCTCGGCCCCTTGGCCAGCAGCATCGCGTAGTTCCAGCCGTACCGCAGCTGGTCCTCGGTCGTGCCGGCCGTGCCCTGCACGGTGAGCGCGCTCGTGCCGCACACGGCGGCCGCCAGCAGCTCGGAGAGCATCGACTTCGCCGTGCCCGGCTCGCCGACGAGCAGCAGCCCCCGCTCTCCCGCCAGCGTCACCACGCACCGCTCCACCAGCGCCCGGTCGCCCACGAACTTCCGGGAGACCACCTGCTGCCGCCCGTCCGCCGACCGCAGCGGCTCGCCGTCCGAGCCGCAGACGAACAGCACCACCGAGCGCGGCGTCATCCGCCACCCGGGCGGCTTCGGCCCGCTGTCGTACGTCTGAAGGAACGCCAGCTCCTGCGCATAGGCGTCCTCGGGCAGCTCCACCTGTCGCGCCGGGGCGCCCGACTCCGTACCGCTCATCGCGAACCTCCTCGCCCGCCACGGGCCTTGAACTCCTCGAACCCGGGCGCGTCGCCCTCCACGACCCGCCGCCACGCCGCCGCGTACAGGTCGGCCACCGGACGGTCCGGCACCACGAAGCCGTGCAGATCCCAGGGCAGGATCGACGTCTTCCAGCTCTCGGCGGGCAGCCGCGGGGACTTCTGCTCCAGCCAGCCGCCGGGCAGGAACAGGGAGCGTCCGGCGCGCGACCGCTTGGCCTCCACCACCAGGTCGGTGGCGGCCAGCTCGGCCCGTGCCTTCTTCAGCCGGGCCGGCTTCCAGCCGGTCCACAGGGCCTGGTTGCGGTCGGTCGGGTCGGGCAGGGCCAGCAGCATCAGATAGAGCACGGCGGCGTCCGCCGAGAGCCCGAACCGCTCGGCCGCCTCGGCTGCCAGCTCCGGCACGCTGTTCGGCGCGTACTGCGTATACGACGGATACGACCCGTCCGCCGGTCCCTCCGCCAGCCCCTTCGCCGACTCGTCCGCCGACCCCTCCGCCGGTCCTGCCTGCGGTCCCTCCGCCGGCTTGTCCGCGGCGACCAGTGCGGCGAACTCCTCGCTCAGCACCGCGCGCAGCGCCGCCAGCGACGGCGTGGCGCCCGCCACCGCTTCCAGCTGCTTGAGCGCGGGGTGATCCGCGTCCAGCACCGACGGCCGCACCCACACGGACTCGAGCTCCGTGCCGTGCCGCGCCGGCCCGAGCACGATGCCGGGCGCGAGCTCGACCAGCAGAGGGTCGCCCTCGCCGCCCCGCGCGCCCTCGCGCCCCAGCGGCTGTCCGTACGCCTCCCGCAGCCGGATCGACGTCGCCGAGCCCGCGGTGTCCCACAGCACGCCGAGGTCGAGCAGCAGCCCCGGGTCGGCGAGCCGCTCCCGCATCGTCCGCAGGGTGATAGGCAGGACGGTGCGGAGCGGGTCGCCGAAGGGCAGCCGGTAGGCGAGCCAGCGCAGCATCGAGACGTACGCGGTCAGATCGCGCGCCAGGAGCAGCTGCCGCGGATCGGCCGGCTCCAGGACGTCGTCGACGAGCCGCTGCTCGGTACGGCCGGTGAGCTGCGGCTGTGTCTGGGGGTTGAGCACGGAGTCGAGCGCCGTGCCGGCCCCGACCTCGGCGACCATCCGGCCGATCAGCTCCGCGGAGGCGACACGCCGCTTGCCGCGCCCCGCCAGCCAGGCCGCGGTCAGCGGCTCCAGGTCGTAGCCCTTCGTCCACAGCTCGGGCACCCGCCGCGGGTCGGTCGGCGTCAACAGGGCGGCGTACGCCATCCGTTCCGCCGGCTGCATGCCGCTCAGCACGCCCCGCCCGGCCAGCGCCTCCGCGCTCTTGGCGCCCAGCGGCGCGAGGTACTCCGGGCCGAGCAGGTCGTAGCGCCCGTACGCCGTGACGCCCGGCATCGCCAGCTGCACCAGCGCGCCCGTCACCGCGCCGACCCCGACCCGCTCGGCGAACTCCCGCGCCTGCTCCGGCCAGTACGGCACCGGGCCCCGGGCCCGCACCTCGTCCACCAGCGCGCGCAGCGCGTCCGCCCGCGCCGGGTCGTCGCCCGAGCCCAGCGTCTGCGACTCGACGAGCGTGCAGCCGTCCCAGCCGCCGAAGGCCCCCGCCGGGTCGTACTCGATCGCGTTCCAGAACGCGTGCGTGTCGTCGACCCGCTGGCATGCTGTGAACACCAGCCGCCGCGCGCCCGAGTGCCTTACCTCGCCGAGCAGTTGATCGCCCTTCGGCTTGCGCTCCATGCGCAGCTGTGCGAGCCGGAGCCGGCCGCGCGGGTCGATGAGGACGGCCTCGCCGTCCGCCCGCACGCCGAGCGCCGCGTCGAGGAACTCCAGCAGCGCCTCGCGCTCCGCGTCCCCCGTCGCGGGCGAGGCCGCGCACAGCGCGGCCGCGGCCATGCCGGGCCCGGGCAGCGTCGCCCACCCCACGCTGGACGCCTTCAGCGGAAGCCTCCCCGGAGCTCCGGGACCCTCGGGCGCCCCAGGAGCCTCGGGACCCTCGGGGGCCAGCCACTGCGCCAGCAGCCGCAGCTGGTCCATGGCCGTGGTGCTGTCCGGCGACCAGCCGGGGTGGCCGTAGAAGTAACGGGAGCCGGTGAAACAGGTCAGGGCGTCGCGCAGCACGCCGTCGCGGGCGTGCCGCACGGGCTGCTCCCGGGGCGCCGGATCGGCCTGCGCGCGCAGCCCCTTCGCGGCCTGCTCCGCGAGGACGCCGACGCGCTTGGCGTGCCGGGCCGCCTCCTCCACCAGCCCGGCCACGCCGGCCGCCAGCCGGGGATGGGCGATTTGGGGGAGCAGCTGCCGCACGGCCTCGTCGGGCTTCGTCCCGGCGGCGACCGCCGCGAGGAGCTCCGCCGCGTCCGCGTCGGTCACCGCCCGCAGCGCGGCCGAGCCCTGCTCGTCGCGGGGCCGCAGCGCATGCCAGTAGCCGATCGGCGGCACCAGCGGGGTGCCCGCGGCGTGGGCGCCGCCCCGGTTGCCCTCGGTGAACTCGGACAGGCGGACGCCGTCCTGGTCGTACAGCGAGACGATGCCGTCGTATCCGCGAGACTCGCGCGGATGCAGGACGGCTCCGCCGGGCAGGCGCAGCGGCGGCAGCGGAACGTCGTAGGAGGCGTACCCCCCGATGGTGACGCCTGCCGGCAGCTCGACGGCCGGGCCGGCGGCGCCGTCCACCGAGCACGCGGTGAGCGTGCGCGCCCGCGGGTCGTACCGCACCCACCAGCCGAGCAGCCCGTCCTTGCTGCCGAACGGCGAGGACTCCAGGCCGGGCTGCGCCGGCAGCAGCCGGCAGGCGTGCTCCAGGAGCGTCAGGCCGTCCGCCCCCGTGCCGCCTTCGGCGCCGCCCGCGAGCGCCGAGTCGAAGAACGCCGGGACCGCGATCCGTCCCCTGCGGGCCGTCTCGGGGTCGTACTCCCACCACTGGCCCTCGTGGAGGACCCACACCGAGATGCCGTCCGAGGCGACCGCGCGCCGCTCGCCCGCGAAGGACGTGTCGCCGGCGTGCACCGGCCGGCCGCCGAACGTGCGGCTGCCGTCGGCCAGTTGCAGGCTCGGGCTGTGGAAGGACGTCCAGCGGTCGGTCAACTCGCCTGCGGGCTTGAACACATCGGCCGCCCGGCCGGACCAGCGAGCCCGGCGGTCGGCGCCGTGCCCGTTGGCGATCAGCCACTGGCCGCCCACATAGCGGACCGTCGGCACGTCCCACGACGAGGTCGAGGGCACCGCCTGCGTCAGCGTCCGCTGGTCCAGCACCGCGTCCGGACCCACCGCGGCGACCTGCACGCCGACCCGCACGATCAGCGCGGGCCAGGCGTCCGCGAGCCGGTACCAGTCCTCGGCGAGATAGCCGTGCCGCTGTCCGGCCGCCATCGGGTTGACCTCGCCGAGCTCCGGCAGGACCTCCTCCAGGGCGGGCCAGCCCAGCTCGTCGAGGATGCCCGCGCGCAGCGTGCGCGCCAGCGCGGCGGCGGGGGAGAAGGCGACGATGCGCTCCGTCGCCTGCGGCGCCGCGGCCAGCACGGCCGGCGAGGAGAACCGGCGCACCCGGCTCAGCAGGCTGTCCACTCCCACCAGTCCCAGCGGCTCGGACAGGTCGTCGGCGCGGTCGGTCAGCCAGCCGGCGAGGACGGTCCGCAGCGCCGGGTGCTCCCTGATCCTCTCGAGCCTGGTCGACGCCTCGCTGGTGCCCGCCGAGCGCTCCACCCCGCCGCGCAGCAGCCGCGTGAACGCGGGGTCGGCGGCGAGCGCCGCCAGATCCCTGCGCCCCGGGCGCTCGTCGGCCAGCCAGGGGTCCAGCTCCAGGTTCTCCATCTCCGCGGCCGGGGGCTCGACCGGGACGCCCAGAGCCAGGCAGAGGTCGAGGAGGTCCAGGTCGACGAGGGTGCGCCAGCCCGATCCGCGCAGCAGCCGCACCGGGATGCCGTCCGCGACCAGCCGGTCCGCCAGCCGTCTGGCCAGGGCCAGTTCGGCCTCGAGGCGCTTCATGCCGCGCCAGCCGCGCTGCCGGTGAGCGGCCCACCCCGACAGCCACTCGGCCGCCGGAACCGTCCCGTCGAGCAGCAGGTCGACCGCCCCGCACCGCTCCAGCACGTTCAGCCAGGCCTCGTCGAACGCCTCGGGGCTGTCGCCGCCCGTCGACGGGCGCAGCGCCAGCAGCCGCTCCCGCACCGCCCGGTCCTGCTGGGCGACCTCGGTCAGCGCGGGCAGCGCCGACGTCCAGAAGCTCTCCGCCGCGCGGTTCATCGCGCCCGTGTGGACGACCTCCGCGATCAGCGACCGCTCCTCGGCGCGGGCGTCCAGCCCGGCGGCCTTCGCGAGCCGGCGCAGATCCTCCACCATGCCGGCGTACGGAGTGAGCCCGGCCGCGCACCGCTCCAGGCACACGGCCTTGAACTGCGCGTACGCCTCCGGCGCCGACAGCCGGGCGGCCAGCTGCTTGGCGTGCTCCCGCAGGGCCTTCGCGCTCAGCGCGCCCGCCGCCGCGAACTCGAGGAACACCTCGCGCAGCCGCTCCTCGTCCACGGCGAGGGCGTGCCGCTGCTCGGCGGCCCGCGCCTTGCCGAAGAACACCGCGGCGGGCTGCCGCGAGTCGGCGGCCACGAAGAGCCGCGCCGCCTGCTCGTAGAACGTGGGCAGGAAGTGCGGCACGGAACGGTCCAGCCGCCCCGCGATCTCCTCGAAGCCGTCCTTCGCCAGCCCCGGCTTGGTCGCCACGAGCCGCGTCAGCCGCTCCATCTCCTTGACCACGGCGAGCGCGTGGTGCCCGTTGTCCGGGTCGTTGACCAGCGCCCAGGCCGGGAAGCCCAGCGACTGCGGCTTCACCCGGCCCACGGCGGCCGTCCCGGCGCCGGCGAACCCCAGATACTCCAGCGCCAGATCCTCGGCCGGACCGAGAGCGTCCGGCACCAGCCGCACCACCGTGCGCCCCTCCAGCGCGGGATGCCCGTACGCCCGCGCGGTCAGCTCGTCTCCCGCGTCCGCGCCGAGCGGCAGCACCGCCCCGGCCTCCAGCAGACCGCTCCCGTCCACCGCCGCCCCCTTCGTGCTCCTCGCGCCGCTCACAGCCGCCCCTCCTCGTCCCCCGCGACCACACGGCCCGCGTACACCAGCGCCGCCATCCGCTCGCCCTCCGACCAGGCGACCGGCCCCACCTGCTCCAGCGGCAGCCGCCGCCCGTCCTTGTCCCGCCACTCCAGCGGCCCGGTCAGCGACTCCTGGTCCGGGTACTCGTCGCCCACCCAGTACGCCGCCTCCAGCGCGCGGCCGCCCTCCACCAGCGGGCACACCGCCTCGCCGCCGCGCACCCGGTAGCCCAGCGAGACCGCCCGCGCCGTGGCGTGCCGCAGCTGCTCGAACCTGCCGTTCGCATACGTCTGCACCTCGTGGCCGCGCGTCTGGTCCGGCCGTCGCCACACCTCGCGGAACAGCTGCTCCACGCCCTGCGCGACCCCCAGCTCCACCGCGAACTCCCGCAGCTCGTCCAGGTCTTCGAGGAGCACCGGATGCGGTATCAGCACCGTCTCGGCCTCGATCCGCACCGAGTCGCCGTCCAGGTCGACGATCCCCGCGCCCCGCTCGGGGTCCGCGTCCCGCAGGAACCCGGCGCGCTCCATGTCGGCCGTCCCGTCGGCGCCCACCGGAGCGACCACCAGATCGCGCAGCGCCGCCTGCCACGCCGCGTCCGGCCACACCCGGGCCAGCAGCGCGACCGGGACCGGCAGCGAGCGCACCAGCCAGGCGTCCGTCTGCTCCCGGCACTCGCGCTCGTGCCGCTCCAGCCACTCGGCCAGCTGCCGCAGCCGCACGACCTCCGCGTCGTCGCGCAGCTTCGGCGGCACCTGCTTCAAGGCGCGCCCCGCCGCGTTGCGGCACAGCACCCTCGTGCCGTCCAGCGTCACGGTGTAGCCGCCGCTCTCCGTCTCGATCCAGCCCATGGCGAGACCCCCTCCCGACCTTCCGGACACGACTCAAGGACCGCTCTTCCGGTTCCGATGGCGATCACAGTAGGCAACGGCACTGACAACCGCGCACGGCCCCCGGTGAGCCTGTGGAAAACACCTGTCACCCTCGCGCAACGACCCGGCAATCTCCGCCCGGCAGGATCGGTCCATGACGGAGCCGGTGCATCCTCGTGAGTCCCCGCCCCTCGACGACACGCCCCTCGACGCCCCGCCCTTCGACGACACGTCCCTCGACAGCACGGCGCAGCTGTTGTCCCGCATCACCGTGCAACTGGGCGCCCAGCTGAGCCACGTCACACGGAACGGAACCCCCAGGCGTATGACCCACACCGACCAGCCCACCCTCGTCGCCGTCGCCCACGGCAGCCGCGACCCGCGCGCGCTGGTCACGGTCACCGCCCTGCTCGACCTGGTCCGCGAGCTCCGCCCCGGGCTCGACGTCCGCCTCGGCCACATCGAGCTCAACGAGCCGCTGCTGCCCGACACCCTCGCCGCGCTCGGCCCGGCCGGGAACGCCGTGCTGGTGCCGCTGATGCTGGGCCGCGGCTACCACGTCAAGCACGACCTGCCGCAGGCCGCCGAGGCCTCCCCCTGCGCCCAGACGCGCGTCGCCGCCCCGCTCGGCCCGCACCCCCTGCTCGTCGAGGCGCTGTGCTCCCGGCTCGCGGAGGCGGGCTGGCGCGACGAGGACAGCGGCAGCCGCGGCGCCGCGGTGGTGCTCGCCGCCGCGGGCTCGCGCGACCCCGAGTCGGCGGCCGACGCCCGCCGCACCGCCGAGATGCTCAGCGAACGCCTCGAGGGGACGCCGGTCCTCGCCGCGTTCGCGTCCGGTGCCGTGCCCGCCGTCCCCGCGGCCGTGCGCGCACTGGCCGCCCGCGGCCGGCACCGGATCGCCGTCGCGTCGTACTTCGCCTCGCCCGGCCTGTTCGCCAGCCGCAGCGCCGCCGCCGCGCCCTGGACGGCCGCCGACCCGATCGGCGCGCACCCGGCCCTGGCCCGTCTGGTGCTGCACCGCTACGACCAGGCGGTCGCTGCGGCCAGGCCGCTGGGGGCGGGCGCGGCAGCCGGTGCGCGGAGCACGTCGTACCCGGCTGAGCACGCCGCTCAGCGGCGCGAACTCGCCCCCGCATAGCCCTGCGGGCGCCGACTGTCACCGCCTGCGGATACCGTCGGTGTATGGAAGGCGCCACCAGCACCACCCCAGACAGCCCGGACGACCGCCACGGCACGCACGGCTCGCCCAGCCCGTACGACGCCTACGACCCAGACGTGTACGACGACGCGGCCACCGCCCGCTGGGCCGCCGAGCCGGACAAAAGCCCCGGTCGCACCGCCTTCCAGCGCGACCGCGCGCGTGTGCTGCACTCCTCTGCGCTGCGCCGCCTCGCCGGCAAGACCCAGGTGGTCACCCCCGGCACCCGCAACCAGGCCTGGGACGCCAGCCCCCGCACCCGCCTCACCCACTCCCTGGAGTGCGCCCAGGTCGGCCGCGAGCTGGGCGCGGCCCTGGGCTGCGACCCCGATCTGGTCGAGGCGGCCTGCCTCGCCCACGACCTGGGCCACCCGCCGTTCGGCCACAACGGCGAGCAGGCGCTCAACGACTTCGCCAAGGACTGCGGCGGATTCGAGGGCAACGCCCAGTCGCTGCGGCTGCTGACCCGCATCGAGCCCAAGCGGTTCGCCCACCACGCGGCCGTCACGACGGACCCCGGCGCGGCGACCGACGAACTGGTCAGCGTCGGGCTCAACCTCACCCGGGCGGCCCTGGACGCCGCGACCAAGTACCCCTGGCCGCGCGGCGGCAACCCCGCCGACCCGGAATCGGTGAAGTTCGGCGTGTACGAGGACGACCTGCCGGTCTTCGACTGGGTCCGCCAAGGGGCGCCTGAGTTCCGCAAGTGCTTCGAGGCCCAGGTCATGGACTGGGCCGACGACGTCGCGTACTCCGTGCACGACTTCGAGGACGGCCTGCACGCCGGGCACATCGATCCAGCCGCGCTCCTGTCCGGGCAGGAGCGCGACGCGATCTGGTCGGCCGCGATCGGGCGGTACGTCCCCGAGGACACCGCCCCCCAAGAGCTCGCCGACGCCCTGGACCGACTCATCGGCCAGGAGTGGTGGCCGCACCACTACGACGGGTCGGCCGTCGCCCAGGCACGGCTGAAGGACGCGGCCAGCCAGCTCATCGGCCGGTTCTGCCACTCCGCCGAGGCCGAGACCCGCCAGGCGTACGGCGCCGGACGGCTCACCCGGTACGCCGCCGAGCTGGTCGTCCCGCGCGACACGCGCAACGAGTGCGCGGTCCTCAAGGCCGTCGCCCTGCGCTACGTCATGCAGCGCGCCGAGCAGGAGGCGCTCCGCGCCGACCAGCGCGTCGTGCTGGCCGAGCTGGCGGAGGCGCTCACCGCCCGCGCCCCCGAGGGGCTCGAGCCGCAGTTCCGCGCGGTCTTCGAGGCCGCGCCGGACGACCGGGCGCGCAAGCGGGTGATCGTCGACCAGATCGCCTCGCTCACCGACGCCTCCGCCCGCACGCTCCACGGCCGTCTCACGGCGCGCCCGAGATGACACGCCCAGGGGTACTCCCTCTTCCGCCATCACGCTCTGTGCGGGACGCTCGCTGAAGGCTGTGCATCGAAGAAGCAAAGAGGAGGCATCACGTGGTCGACGCACATAGGACATTCGTCATCGTCGGCGGAGGGCTGGCCGGCGCCAAGGCCGCCGAGACCCTCCGAGCCGAGGGGTTCACCGGACGAGTGATCCTCATCGGCGACGAACGCGACCACCCCTATGAACGCCCACCCCTGTCCAAGGGCTATCTGTCGGGCAAGGAGGAGCGAGACAGCGTCTTCGTCCACGAACCCGCCTGGTACGCCCAGGCCGACGTCGAGCTGCACCTCGGCCAGAGTGTCGTGGCCGTCGACCGCGAGGCCAAGTCCGTGCGCCTCGGCGACGGCGCCGTCGTCCACTACGACAAGCTGCTGCTGGCCACCGGCGCCGAGCCGCGCCGTCTGGACATCCCCGGCACGGACCTGGCCGGCGTCCACCATCTGCGCCGCCTCGCCCACGCCGACCGGCTGCGCCGGGTCCTGACCGCCCTCGGCCGCGACAACGGCCACATCGTGATCGCCGGCGCCGGCTGGATCGGCCTGGAGGTCGCGGCGGCCGCCCGGGGGTACGGCGCCGAGGTCACCGTCGTCGAGCCGGAGGCCACGCCCCTGCACCAGGTCGTCGGCCCGGAGCTGGGCCAGGTCTTCGCCGACGTGCACCAGGAGCACGGGGTCCGCTTCCACTTCGGCGCCCGTCTCACCGAGATCACCGGCCAGGACGGCATGGTGCTCGCGGTTCGCACCGACGACGGCCAGGAGCACCTCGCGCACGACGTCCTCGCCGCGATCGGCGCGGCCCCGCGCACCGCGCTCGCCGAGGCCGCCGGCCTCGACCTCGCCGACCGGGCGCACGGCGGCGGCATCGCCGTCGACGCGGGCCTGCGCACCTCCGACCCCGACATCTACGCCGCCGGAGACGTCGCCGCCGCCGAGCACCCGCTGCTCCGCTCCCGGCTGCGCGTCGAGCACTGGGCCAACGCCCTCAACGGCGGCCCGGCCGCCGCCCGCGCGATGCTCGGCCAGGACGTCTCCTACGACCGCGTCCCGTACTTCTTCTCCGACCAGTACGACCTGGGCCTGGAGTACTCCGGCTGGGCGCCGCCCGGCTCGTACGACCAGGTCGTCCTCCGCGGAGACGTCGGCAAACGGCAGTTCATCGCCTTCTGGCTGGGGGACGGCCGCGTGCTCGCCGGGATGAACGTCAACGTGTGGGACGTCACCGAGCACATCCAGCAGCTGATCCGCTCCCGGGCCCCGGTCGACCCGGACGCCCTCGCCGACCCGTCCGTGCCGCTCTCGTCCCTCGGCGACTGACGGGAGTGTCCGAGCGCCACCGTAGACTTCACGCGTGGCAGGCAGGATCAACGATGACGACGTGAAGGCGGTACGGGACGCGGTCCCGATCGACGCCGTCGTGTCCGAGTACCTCCAGCTCCGCAACGCCGGCGGCGGAAACCTCAAGGGCCTGTGCCCCTTCCACGACGAGAAGTCGCCCTCCTTCCAGGTCAGCCCGAGCAAGGGCCTGTTCCACTGCTTCGGCTGCCAGGAGGGCGGCGACACGATCGCCTTCGTGATGAAGATCGACCACCTCTCCTTCTCGGAGACGGTCGAGCGCCTCGCCGCGCAGGCGGGCATCACCCTGCGCTACGAGGAGGGCGGGTACAACCCCTCCCACCAGCGCGGCGAGCGCATCCGCCTGGTCGAGGCCCACAAGATCGCCGCACAGTTCTACATCGAGCAGCTGGACGGGCCCGAGGCGGAGATCGGCCGCGCGTTCCTCGCCGAGCGCGGCTTCGACCAGGCCGCCGCCCAGCACTTCGGCGTGGGCTACAGCCCGGCCGGCTGGGACCACCTCACCCGCTATCTGCGCGGCAAGGGCTTCAGCGACAAGGAGCTCATCCTCTCCGGCATCTCCCAGGAGGGCCGCCGCGGTCCCATCGACCGCTTCCGCGGCCGGCTGATGTGGCCCATCCGCGACATCACCGGCGAGGTCGTCGGCTTCGGCGCGCGCAAGCTCCGCGACGACGACAACGGCCCGAAGTACCTGAACACCCCCGAGACCGCGATCTACAAGAAGTCGCAGGTGCTCTACGGCATCGACCTCGCCAAGAAGGAGATCGCCAAGACCTGCAGTGCCGTGGTCGTCGAGGGGTACACCGACGTGATGGCCTGCCATCTCGCGGGCGTCACCACCGCCATCGCCACCTGCGGCACCGCCTTCGGCGGCGACCACATCAAGATCCTCCGGCGGCTCCTGATGGACAACGCCACCGCCGAGGTGATCTTCACCTTCGACGGCGACGCGGCCGGCCAGAAGGCCGCGCTGCGCGCCTTCGAGGACGACCAGAAGTTCGCCGCCGAGACCTCCATCGCGATCACCCCGGGCGGCATGGACCCCTGCGAGCTGCGGCTTGCCGAGGGCGACCCGGCGGTGCAGAAGCTCGTCGAATCGCGCACCCCGCTCTTCGAGTTCGCCATCCGCCACATGGTGACCCGGCACAATCTGGAGACGCCCGCGGGCCGGGCCGCCGCCCTCGACGAGGCCGCGCCGATCGTCGCCGGCATCAAGAACATCGCCATCCAGCACGAGTCGGCCGTGCAGCTCGCCGGCATCCTCGGCATCCTCGACACCCAGTTCGTGGTCAAGCGGGTCGCCCAGCTGGCGCGCTGGGCCCGCGACCGCGGCGGCCGCGGACCGGCCCCGAGCGGTCCCGCCTCCCGTGCGCAGCAGCAGGCCCAGGCAGCCCCCGCGGCGCCCGCCGGGCCCGCGCTCAATCTGCGCAGCCCCGCCCACCGCACCGAGCGGGAGCTGCTCAAGCTCGCGCTCCAGCACCCGGAGCTGGTCTCCCCGGCCTTCGACGCGTACGGCGTCGACGAGTTCACCGCCCCGCCGTACGCCGCGGTCCGCCAGACCATCGCGGAGGCCGGCGGCGCCGAGCAGGGCGCCGCCGACAGCTCCGGGTACCTCGCCCGGGTCCGCGACGCCGCGCCGAACGACACCGTGCGCGCGCTGGTCACCGAGCTCGCCGTCGAGGCGGTGCACTCCCGCACGGTCGACGAGACGTACGCCGGCATGCAGCTCGTCCAGGTCCGGCTGCGCGCCGTCGACCGCCGCATCGGCGACGTCCAGGGCTCCCTCGCCCGCCTCGGGTCGAACGCCGACCCCGAGCACCACATGGCCGTGGCGAACGAGCTGTGGGTGCTCCAGCAGTACGGCCGGTCGCTGCGCAACCAAGGCGCCGAGGCCCTCTAGCGACGTCCGGAGCCCGGTCGCCGACAGTCCGGTCGCCCGGCCTTCGCGGTGCCGCCCGGCCGCCCGGTCGCCCGGCCTACGAAGGGCCCGCTGGCGCCCGCGGGTTCTGCCTGGGTAACCGCCCGGTCACGCACGGGACTCAAAAAGTCACCGCACGCCCCTCGTGGCAGCGATGTGTCGTACCCCACACTGGGGTGCGGTGCCTGAGTCCCCGGAGCGCGGCCGGTCCACCCCCTGTGGTCCACACACCCCCGCGGATCCGCCCATCGCGTACGGGACGGAAAGCGGCCCGGCCGCCCCCGTCCCGCTGCCGCACGCCCCCGAACCGGCAGCGATCACACTGGAGGTCGCCCCCGTGCAGACCCAGACCCTGACCGAGACCGACGCTCTCGCCGTCCCTCGTGCGCAGGTCCCCGCCCAGAGCATGCCCGCACACCATCCCGAGGCGGCGCCGGAGACGGTCGCCGAGACGATCGCCGAGACCGTCGTCGAGGACCCCGTCGAGGTCCCGGAGCCCCCGAGGCCCCGCAGCGGCGGCCGGGTGGACAGCTCAGGCCCGTCGTCCGACCTGTTCCGCCAGTATCTGCGGGAGATCGGCAGAATCCCGCTGCTCACCGCGGTGGAGGAGGTCGAGCTGGCGCGCCGCGTCGAAGCGGGCCTGTTCGCCGAGGAGCGGCTCGGCCGGACGATCGACCTCGACGACTCCCAACTCGCCGTCGACCTCGACAAGTTGGTCGTCATGGGCCGGATGGCCAAGCGCCGGCTGATCGAGGCGAACCTGCGACTCGTCGTCTCCGTCGCCAAGCGCTACGTCGGCCGCGGACTGACCATGCTCGACCTCGTCCAGGAGGGAAACCTGGGCCTGATCAGGGCAGTCGAGAAGTTCGACTACGCCCGCGGCTACAAGTTCTCGACGTACGCGACCTGGTGGATCCGCCAGGCCATGTCCCGGGCGCTCGCCGACCAGGCGCGCACGATCCGCGTCCCCGTCCATGTGGTCGAGCTGATCAACCGCGTCGTACGGGTCCAGCGGCGGATGCTCCAGGAGCGCGGCTACGAGCCGACGCCCGAAGAGGTCGCCGCCCAGCTCGACTTGGCCCCCGAGCGGGTCAGCGAAGTCCTGCGCCTCGCCCAGGAGCCGGTCTCGCTCCACGCGCCGGTGGGGGAGGAGGACGACGTCGCGCTCGGCGACCTGATCGAGGACGGCGACGCGGCCTCCCCGGTCGAGTCCGCGGCCTTCCTGCTGCTGCGCGAGCACCTGGAGGCGGTGCTCTCCACGCTCGGCGAACGCGAACGCAAGGTGGTCCAGCTGCGGTACGGCCTGGTGGACGGCCGCCCGAGGACGCTGGAGGAGATCGGACGGATCTTCGGCGTGACCCGGGAGCGGATCCGCCAGATCGAGTCGAAGACACTGAACAAACTCCGCGACCACGCATTCGCCGACCAGTTGCGGGGCTACCTGGACTGAACGCGACGACGACGCCTGCGGCGCGGGGGACCGGGGGACGAGCCCCCGGCAAGTTCCCCCGCGCCCGGCTTCGGACGCCGCGCCCGCACGGGACCTACGCGTCTGTCGCCACGCTGCGGCGACCGCGGCGCGGGGGAGCGGGGGCGAGCCCCGGCAAGTTCCATCGCGCCTCGCGCCGGACTCCCGCGCCTGGCGCCTCGCTCCCGGCCCGGCTTCGGACTTCCACGTCCGGCTCAGGACTCCCGCGCCTCGCGCCGGACTCCCGCCCGGCTCCAGGCTCCCGCGCACGGCTCCAGGCTCCCGCGCCCGCTTCGTACTTCCGCGCCTGGCGCCACGCCGCGGCGATTGCGGCACGGGGGACCGGGACCGAACCCGGCAACCCCCGCGCCTCTGCGCCGGACTTCCGTGCCTCGCGCCGGACTTCTGCGCCCTGCTCAGGGGCTCCCGCACCCGGCGTCGTACTCCGCACCCGGCTCCGTACTCCGCGCCCGGCGCCCCACGCCCGCGGCGACCGCGGCGCGCGCCTGGCGCTCTGCCGACGACTCAGGCGCGGGGGACCGGGACCGAGCCCCGCAAGACCCCCCACGCCCCCGCCGGACTTCCGCGCCCACGCCCCCGCCCCCTATTCCCCTCGCTTGCGCCTCGCGTCGATCGCCGCGCCGATCGCCACTCCCGTGCTCAGTCCGATGGCCAGTCCCAGGGTCATGTCGTCCATCACCAACTGGCCGAGGCTCAAGCCGAACGCGACCCCCAGCGACAGCCCCATGGCCACGGCCGGGACGGCCGTCGGCTCTTCCTTCGTCGTCTCGCCGGCCTGTGCTTCGTTCTCCATGGCTGGTCAGCCTCCCCGTACTCTGGTCCGCTCGCTGGTGCGCTCGATCAGTCGACCTCGACGACCGCCTGCGCGAACTGCGCAGCGTAGAGCCGGGCGTACGCACCGCCCGCCGCCAGCAGCTCGTCATGCGTGCCTTGTTCGACGATCGAGCCATTCTCCATCACCAAGATCACATCCGCGTCTCGGATGGTGGAGAGACGGTGAGCGATCACGAACGACGTGCGCCCGTGGGCCAGCCGCGCCATCGCCTTCTGGATCAGGACCTCGGTCCGCGTGTCCACCGAGCTCGTCGCCTCGTCGAGCACCAGGATCACCGGGTCGGACAGGAACGCCCGCGCGATCGTGATCAGCTGCTTCTCGCCCGCGCTCACCCCCGAGCCCTCGTCGTCGATGACGGTGTCGTACCCGTCGGGCAGCGTGCGGATGAAGCGGTCCGCGTGCGCCGCCCGCGCCGCCTCCTCGATCTCCGCGCGCGTGACCTCGCGGGACGCGCCGTACGCGATGTTCTCCGCGATCGTCCCGCCGAACAGCCAGGTGTCCTGGAGCACCATCCCGATGCCCGACCGCAGCTGCTCCCGGGACATCTTGGCCACGTCCGTGCCGTCCAGCGAGATCCGGCCGCCCGTCACCTCGTAGAACCGCATCAGCAGGTTGACCAGCGTCGTCTTGCCCGCGCCCGTCGGGCCGACGATCGCGACCGTGTGACCGGGCTCCACGTTCAGCGACAGATTCTCGATGAGCGGCTTGTCCGGCTCGTAGCGGAAGGAGACCCCCTCCAGACAGACCTGCCCCCGCAGCCGCTCGGGACGCTCGGCGGACGGCGCGTCCGCCTCCTGCTCCGGCGCGTCCAGCAGCTCGAAGACCCGCTCGGCCGAGGCCACGCCCGACTGGATCAGGTTCGCCATCGAGGCGACCTGGGTCAGCGGCATCGAGAACTGCCGGGAGTACTGGACGAACGCCTGCACATCGCCGATCGACAGCGTGCCCGAGGCCACCCGCAGCCCGCCGACGACCGCCACCAGCACATAGTTGAGGTTGGAGACGAAGAACATCAGCGGCTGCATGATCCCGCTGTTGAACTGCGCCTTGAAGCCGGCCTCGTACAACGCCTCGTTCTGCTCGGCGAAGTCCCGCGCGGACTCCTCCTGCCGCCCGAAGACCTTCACCAGGCCGTGGCCGGAGTACATCTCCTCGATGTGCGCGTTGAGCTTGCCCGTGGACTTCCACTGCTGCACGAACTGCGGCTGCGAGCGCTTGCCGACCCGCGTCGCGACCAGCACCGACACCGGCACGGTCACCAGCGCGACCAGCGCCAGCACCGGCGAGATCCAGAACATCATCGCCAGCACGCCGACGATGGTCAGCAGCGAGTTGATCAGCTGGCCCAGGGTCTGCTGCATCGTCTGCGAGATGTTGTCGATGTCGTTGGTGGCCCGGCTGAGCACCTCGCCGCGCTTGGCCCGGTCGAAGTACGACAGCGGCAGCCGCGACAGCTTCGTCTGCACGTCCTCCCGCATCCGGTACACGGTCCGGTTGATGATCCGGATCGACAGCCGCGTCGCCACCAGCATCAGCAGCCCCGCGGCCACATAGATCGCCAGCGCCGTCAGGAGCACGTCGCGCACGGCGTCGAAGTCGATGCCGCTGCCCGGGGTGAAGTCCACGCCGGACAGCAGGTCGGCGAGCGAGTCGTCGCCGTCCTTGCGCAGCCCCTCGATCGTCTGGCCCTTGTCCGTGCCCTCCGGCAGCTGCCGGCCGACGACGCCCGCGAAGACCAGGTCGGTCGCCCGGCCCAGGATCATCGGCCCGACCACCGAGAAGGCGACGCCCAGCACGCACGCCGCGAGCATCGCCCACAGCGTCGCCCGCTCCGGCGCGAGGCGCCGCAGCAGCCGCTTGCCCGAGCCCCTGAAGTCCATGGACCGCTCCGCGGGGCCCATCATCATCCGTCCGCCCGGCCCGCTCATGCGGCCTCAGCCTCCGTCAGCTGCGAGAGCACGATCTCTCGGTAGGTCTCGTTGTCCTCCATCAGCTCGTGATGGGTTCCGGTCCCCACGACCCGCCCCTCGTCCATGACCACGATGCGGTCCGCGTCACGGATGGTGGACACCCGCTGGGCGACGATCACCACGGTCGCCCCCGCGGTCTCGCGGGCCAGCGCCCCGCGCAGCGCCGCGTCCGTGGCGTAGTCCAGCGCAGAGAAGGAGTCGTCGAAGAGGTAGATCTCCGGCTGCTGCACCAGCGTGCGCGCGATGGCCAGCCGTTGGCGCTGCCCGCCGGAGACATTGGTGCCGCCCTGGGCGACGGGCGCGTTCAGCCCGCCCTCCAGCGCGCGTACGAACTCGGCGGCCTGCGCCGTCTCCAGCGCCTGCCAGAGCTCCATGTCGCTCGCGTCCGGCTTTCCGTACCGCAGGTTCGTGGCGACGGTCCCGGAGAAGAGGTACGGCTTCTGCGGCACCAGCCCCACCGTCCGCGCCATCAGCGCGGGATCGACCTCGCGCACGTCCACGCCGTCCACGAGCACCTCGCCGCCCGTGACGTCGAACAGCCGCGGGACCAGCCCCAGCAGCGTGGACTTCCCGCTGCCGGTCGACCCGATGATCGCGGTCGTCTCCCCGGGCCGGGCCACCATGTGGACGCCCCGCAGGACCGGCTCCTCGGCGCCCGGGTAGCGGAAGTCGACGTCCCGCACCTCCAGCAGCCCGCTGCGGTCCAGCTCCCGCACGGGCTTCGCCGGCGGAACCACGCTCGACTCCGTCGACAGCACCTCCTCGATGCGCTCGGCGCACACCTCCGCGCGCGGCACCATCATGAACATGAAGGTGGCCATCATCACGGCCATCACGATCTGCATCAGATACGCCAGGAACGCGGTCAGCGCGCCGATCTGGATCGCCCCGCTGTCGACCCGGTGCGCCCCGAACCAGACGACGGCGACGGACGAGACGTTCACGACCGTCATCACGGTCGGGAACATCAGCGCCATCAGCCGGCCGGTGGACAGCGACACGTCCGTCAGCTCGTCGTTGGCGCCGCGGAAGCGCTCCTTCTCGTACTCGTCCCGGACGAAGGCGCGGATGACGCGATTGCCGGTGATCTGCTCCCGCAGCACCCGGTTCACGGTGTCCAGCCGCTCCTGCATGGTCCGGAACAGCGGCCGCATCTTCTTCACGATCAGCGACACGGACACGCCCAGCACCGGCACCACCGCGAGCAGCACCGCGGAGAGCGGCACGTCCTGCCCGACCGCCATCACGATGCCGCCGACGCACATGATCGGCGCGGAGACCATCAGCGTGAACGCCATCAGGACCAGCATCTGCACCTGCTGGACATCGTTGGTCGTACGGGTGATCAGCGAGGGCGCCCCGAAGTGGCCGACCTCGCGCGCGGAGAAGCTCTGCACCCGGTCGAAGACGGCCGCCCGCACGTCCCGCCCGAGCGCGGCCGCGGTCCGCGCGCCGAAGAAGACGGCGCCTATGTTGCACAGGACCTGGACGACGCTGACGCCGATCATGAGCGCGCCGAGCTGGAGGATGTAGCCCGTGTCTCCCCTGACGACGCCGTCGTCGATGATCTCCGCGTTGAGGGTGGGCAGATAGAGGGTGGCGCAGGTCTGCAGCAGCTGCAGCAGCACCAGCAGGGAGATGGGCTTCTTGTACGGACGCAGATACGTCCCCAGCAGTTGGATCAGCACACGCAGTCTCTCGGGGTCGGCAAGATCGGGGGCCATCCCATCTTCCGACACGCGCACGGCCCGACCCCAAGGGTTTTCACCCAAGGCAGAGTCAAGAAAGCTGAGCTACTCACCCGAGCCGCCGCATCCGAGCCGCTTCACCCGAGCCGCTTCACCCGGCCGGGGACGTCGGTCGTCGAGGCGCGAGCTGTGCACGCCGAGCGGGCCGTGTGCGCGCGGCCCCCCACGGACTACGCCCCGAACGCCCCCGGGTGGATCTGGTCCCGCGTCGCCGCGTACTGCTGGCGCACCGCCTGCCCGACCGGCGCCTCGTCGCCCGGCTCGAAGATCTGCGCCGCGGCGCCCTGCCAGGCCGGCGGCGCCTGCGGGGACAGCGTCCCCTGCGCGACCCCGAGCGCCCACGCCGCCTGCCGGGCCGCGCCCAGCGCGGCGTAGTCGGCGGGCTGCGGGACCACGACCTGCGCGCCGAAGATCGCGGGCGCGGCGGCCTGCACGGCGGGCAGCTCGGCGGCCGCCCCCAGCAGGAAGACCCTGCGCACGTCGACCCCGCGGCCGCGCAGCACGTCCAGGGCGTCGGCGAGCGAGCAGAGCATGCCCTCGAAGGCGGCCCGCGCCAGGTGCTCGGGCTTCATCGACTCGCGCCGCAGGCCGCTGAGCGTGCCCGCCGTATGGGGGAGTTGGGGGGTGCGCTCGCCCTCCAGATAGGGCAGCAGCACCAGGCCGGAGGCGCCCGGCGTCGACTTCAGGGCCAGCGCGGAGAGCTCCCCGAGATCCTCCAGGCCCAGCATCTCGGCGGTCCCGCGCAGCGCCCGTACGGCATTGAGCGTGTGGACGACCGGCAGATGCATCCCGGTCGCGTCCGCGAACGACGTGATCATGCCGCTCGGGTCGGCCAGCGCCTCATGGTGCACGGCCATCACCGAGCCCGAGGCCCCCAGCGACACCACCGCGTCGCCGACCGCGACGCCGAGGCCGAACGCCGCCGCCATGGTCTCGCCGGTCCCCGCGGAGATCAGCAGCCCCTCGGGCGTCGTCCCCGCGGCGTCGGCCGGGCCGAGCACCTCGGGCAGGGCGCACTGATGCCCCAGGGCCAGCTCCACCAGATCGGGGCGGTAGGCGCCGGCGCCCGCCGACCAGTAGCCGGTGCCCGAGGCCCCGCCCCGGTCGGTGGTCCTGCGGGCGGGCCGGCCGAGCAGCTGCCAGACCAGCCAGTCGTGCGGCTGCATCACGGCGGCCACGCGCTGCGCGTGCTCCGGCTCGGTACGCGCCATCCAGCGCAGCTTGGACACCGGCTGCCCCGACTGCGGCACCGATCCGACGGCCTCGGCCCAGGACTGCCGGCCGCCCAGAGCGTCGATCAGGTCCGCCGCCGCCACCTGCGCCCGCCGGTCGTTGCCGAGGAGCGCGGGGCGTACGAGATTGCCCTGCTGGTCCAGGGCGACCAGGCCGTGCTGCTGCGCGGACACGCCGATGGCCTGCACGCCTTCGAGCAGCCCGCCGGTCGCCGCCTCGCCGAGCGAGAGCAGCCAGGCCTGCGGGTCGATCTCGACGGCCTTCGGCTCGACGGGGTGCGGCGCATACCCCTGCCGCAGCACGGCGCCCGTGTCCGCGTCGCAGACGACGATGCGCGTGAATGCAGACGAACTGTCCAACCCGGCGACTATCCCCATGACAGAAGATTCTGCCGCACGTGCGGGGCCTCTTAGGTCACGTGTTGGTCGTCCCCCAGTCGTCCTCGGCGCCCTGGCTGCGCTCCCGCAGGGACCGGACCCGCTCGGCCACCGAGTCGGGCACATGGTCCCCGACCTTGTCGCTCACCGCGTGGAACGCCTTCCCGGCCGCCTGGCGGCTGGTCTGCGCCGCGGTCTCGGCGGCGTTGCGCACGGCGGGGTTCTGGGAGAACTGGCGCGCGGACTTCCTGAGCTGCTCGTAGCGCTCGCGGCCGGCTCGAGTGCCGATCACGTAGCCGATGGCCAGTCCGACGACGAACGTGAGCTTGTACCGCATGGCTGCCGCCCTTCCCTAGAGTCGGTGCTGCCCGCCTACCCGTCGCAGCCCGAGATCACCCGGGGCCATACCGATTGGCGGAGCACCCCCCTGCTTGCGCTAATGTATGTGTCGCAGCGAGCACACGCCCTCCGGGACGCCCCGGTTAGGTACGTTCGGTGCACACGCAGCAATCCCCTGTAGCTCAATTGGCAGAGCAGCCGGCTGTTAACCGGCAGGTTACTGGTTCGAGTCCAGTCGGGGGAGCGCGATCCCCTGTAGCTCAATTGGCAGAGCATTCGGCTGTTAACCGGAGGGTTACTGGTTCGAGTCCAGTCGGGGGAGCGATACCGAAGAGGACCCCTTGTGGGTCCTCTTTTGTGTGTCCTGGGCCACTGATGGAACCGGGCACCGAGCAGCGCAGTCCTCTTGGTTGAGCGTTGCCGACCATCCGAGGCAGGAGATCGTATGACCGGCTATGCTGCGGCAGACGGCGCGCACAAATGTGCGCGACGCGCCGTTAGGGGCGGTAGCTCAGCCGGTTAGAGCAGCGGACTCATAATCCGTCGGCCGTGGGTTCGAGTCCCACCCGCCCCACCTGGGTCTCGCCAGGCAGAACCGTTTCTACCTGCGGACATACGGGAGCGAGGGTCGCCACGCCGACACGGCGGCCCTCGTTCACCCGCTCAGATCAAGATCCAGTGGACGTGCTGAGGGCGCGCGGGGGACGCGAGGCCGAACCCGGCGGGAAGAGCCCCCTCGCGGCCGTTCCTCGGTGTGCCGGACCCCTTCACGGATCTACGTTCCGCGCGGAACGGAAGTGCTCCAGCGCGCCGTTCAGGAGGCCGTGCACGGCACCGGTCCGTTGTGCTGTGGAGTGCGGGCAGGCATGGCGAGGGCCGCCACCGACGCTGTGGCGGCCCGTGCGATCCCTCGGTCCGGCCTTCGCGCCGCCTTGAGCGGCGGGTGCCGTCAGGCCTTCTGCTCGGAGATGTTGACCAGCCAGGTGATGCCGAAGCTGTCCGTGCACATGCCGAAGACGTCGCCCCACATCTGCTTCTCCAGCGGGACCGTGACCGTGCCGTCGGCGGCGAGCTTGTCCCAGTAGCCGCGCAGCTCGGCGGAGTCCTCCCCGCTCACGCTCACGGAGATGTTGTTCCCGGGCTTGTGCTCCATGCCGACCGGGGTGTCGGCGGCCATGAGCGTGAGGCCGGCGGTGGTCTCGAGCATGCTGTGCATGACCTTGTCGGCCGCGGACGGGTCCTTCTCGCCGTACTGGCCGAAGGTGTTCACCGCCAGGTTTCCGCCGAAGACTCCTTTGTAGAACTCCATGGCCTGTCGCGCGTTGCCGTCGAAGGTGAGGTACGGATTGAGCCGAGAAGGCATGAGACGTTCCTTTCCTTATGATCTGTCAGGTTCCGTCGAGCCAGGTTAGGCGGTGTGCGTGCGATCGGCCCGTCGTCGCTCGGTCGCCACGCTTGGGTCTTCGTCCAAGAAGGCTGGCATTTGCTGCGAATCTGAGCGCTGAGGCTTGTACATGCTGGCTGATGCTGCCTACGGTGGCGCATATGCAGTCGTACACCATCGGTCAGGCAGCCCGGCTGCTGGGCGTCAGCCCCGACACGGCGCGCCGCTGGGCGGACGCCGGCAGGGTCGCGACCCATCGCGACGAGGGCGGTCGGCGCCTCGTCGACGGACGCGATCTGGCCGCCTTCTCCGTCGAGGTCGCCCAGAACGCGGCCGTCGAGGAGGACAGCTCCTACACCTCCGCCCGCAACGCCTTCCCCGGCATCGTCACCGCGGTCAAGCTCGGCGACGTCGCCGCGCAGGTCGAGATCCAGGCCGGGCCGCACCGGCTCGTCTCCCTGCTGACCCGGGAGGCCGTCGAGGAGCTGGGGCTCGAAGTCGGCATGCGGGCCACCGCCCGGGTGAAGTCGACCAGCGTGCACATCGACCGCGCCTGAGGCCCCGGACGCGCCCGCTCGGGACGATCCGCCAGAACGACGGCTTCCAGCAGCCGTGGCCCAGCGTGCGCGGGCTGCCCGGATCGGGGGGACGGGCAGCCCGCGTCACACCCTGCGCGGCCGTCTCGAGCGCGCCCCTGCGAAGGGCGGTGCCGGCCGCGGACTGAGGGCGACCACGGCCAGCCAGCCCGGCGGCCGGCTGAGGGCGCCCGTCTCCTCGCCGTATGCGCCGCGTGCGCCGGATCCGGTCGCGGAGGTCGCCGCGCAGGCCGACGCCGAGTGAGCGCTCGCGGACGGTGGTTCCGCGGCGACAAGCGTCAAGACCGCTGAGGCGACCGTCGTCGCTTTGTGATCTCTTTTTGTGCCTTCCCCCTATGAACTGGGGGAACAAAGGAGCAATCTGCGCTCATTTGCCGTTTGCGCGGCACCGAGGAGCGGCGTCGGGGCCCGTTTCGCCGGGCCGGCTGCCCGCCTTTCCTGAATTCGCCGCTGCGCCTGGCGTGGTGAATGGTCGACTATCCGGAACTCTTGTTCCACGGCGGCGAGTTGTGCGAGGGTGAGCCTCCTCGCGTCCGAACATGACGACATTGCTCAACAGTTCGAAAACAGCAGCCGGGGGCTTTGGAAACATCAAACACGTCGGCTCGAAGGTATGTACCAAGTAGCACAAGTTATCGAATGGCCTGAGGTCCCAGCCGGTCGGCCGGGATTGAGGGCCCCTGCTCATGCTCAACCCCCCACTGCAATGCCATGGATGGAAAGACGTCTATGCAGCAACCCCGTACTCCCGGTAACCCCCCTCCTTCGCCCGGTCGAACTCCTCTCGTGTCCGACGAGGCCCTCGGCGCCGCGCTGCGCGCCGGCGGGGCCAGGGAGGGGATTCACCCCGTGGCCGTGCTGCTGGCCAGGCACCAGCAGTCCGTGTCCGACTATGCGTCGCTCTGCGTGACCTCGGCCGACGACGCGGCGATGCTCGCCACCGCGGCCTTCAGTCAGGTCCTGGACAACCTCCGGCGTACCCGTATGTCCGCTGCCCTCCGTCCGCAACTTCTATTGACGGTTCGTCAAATAGTCAAGGCGTGGGCCGGCGACCCGCGTATCGTCGCTTTACTGACGGAAGTTCAGAATCCCGAGCCGCCCTCGGACAATCGCCAGCTGGTCTCCCGCGCATTCCAGGCATTGCCCGGACCCGCTCAGGTTCTGCTCTGGCATGCCGAGGTCGAGGCCGAGGGCATATCCGTACCCGCCGGTTTGCTCGCCATTGAACCCCGTGCCGCCGCCGCACAACTCGAACAGGCGCGTGACCTCTTCCGTACGGGCTGTCTGCGGGCGCACAACGAACTCGCGCCCAACCAGGAATGCCGCCACTACAGCCGGCTGCTCGACATATCCCTGCGCCGCGGCGACACCCTGATCCCGGACATTCAGCGCCATCTCGCGGAGTGCCAGCACTGCCGGTACGCCGTCGAACAGCTCAGGCACTCCGACGGCCGGCTGGCCGTGCTGCTCGCCGAGAGCGTGCTGGGCGGGAACGCCCCGCCACCGCTGCCGAGCCGCTCCCGCAGCTCGAAGCGCCCGTCGACGATCCTGCCGTCCGCGCCGCCCGCGCCCCCGCTCATGCGGGTCAGCGTAC